>JAHWJJ010000124.1 GCA_019348475.1 Gemmatimonadota bacterium
GCGCGGAGGGCGCCGGGGCTCTCGTGCGTCGTCTACTCGTCCGTTCTGAAACGGGGACAGAACACCAACCTCACACTACCCAACGCCAGCACCGTACTCTCCGTACACCCCCTGTTCGTGAACCCCCAAGGCACCAGAAGTTCGGTTGATGTCGCGCGGGCGGCCCCAGCCCGCGATCGCCTGTTCACGACTCATCCCGATGCGAACCCGATTGCACGCCGTAGCAGCGATGATGTCGTCGGACCACTCCGGATTTTTCTGAAGCCGGTTTCGGACCGCACGTGCCGGCGGCGTGCACCCATCCCGCTGCGAGCCCCTGATCCGCTCTAATCGTGCTTCCAGTGCCTGAGCTTGGGCTTGGCGCTGCTGCCGCGCGGTTTCACGTGCCTGCTCCTCCTCGAGACGCACGATACGCGCGTTCAGCCGGCTTGCCCGTAAGGAATCCGCTCGGGCGTCTGGCGTGCCGACGGTGCTCAGAACGCTGCGTGCCTGGACGGTGAAGCCCTTGCCGATCAGAGCGTCTGCAGAATCGAGCAGAACCCGACTGTACCGCCGGTGCGCGACATCGTGAGAGATGGCGAATCCGTGCAGGTGCAGGGTCGACTCCAATGTCAGCAGCCTCTCCACGGGCATCGCGCTGTCCCCCGCGGTTAGCTCGAGAACGGCGATGCTGTCATTCACACGGCGATCCTCTACCTGACGGTACCTGGAAGCCACCCCTTCACTCACTTGCGGTTCGGGATTCGCAATCACCAGCAGCACGAACGAGACAATGATCCCACCAAAGATCCACCCGAACCAGGCAATGCTCGGTTCAGTGGTGGAATCGGGTACAGACGCACGTCTCTGAGCCACCGGCTCCGGAGACTGCACCGGTGCGAGCGCGGGCACCTGATGAGAAGTTGCAAGCGGAGGAGTTGCCGGAGCAGGTTGACGTGGAGGCGCACCACACCCGGGGCAAGCCGTCGCCTCTGTGCTGACCCGGTGCCCGCACTCGTGGCAAATAATTAGAGTCATTGGAGAAGAAGAGGGATGGGGGACAGAAACGGGCAGATCGAACGAACTGCGGAAATTGGAGGCCGAACGTTCACACCCACTTTCAATATTGTCAAGTAAGTACCGCAACGACGGGTTTAGGTGGTGCGGCGGCTGAACACCTGAGCAGCGAGAGCCCCGGCGTGAGGACGGCGCCGGGGCTCCGGCACGCGCGGGAGAATCCGCCGATAAGCGACGCGCCGCCTGGCACCCCCCCCCCGCCCCCGCCGACAACTCATGCTTGCGGGAGCGCACGGCCCCCCCGCATCATCCCCTGTCCCGCCGCACCTCCCACGCCTGCCCCGAGCACCGGATGCACACGCTGACCCGTGCCGCACTGATGGCCGTGCTGCCCCTGCACGCTCTGGCTCAAGCCCCGCCGCTCCCCACCGATCCTTCGCCGCACCGGGTGCGCTCGGTGGCGGTCGCGCCCGATGCCCAGCTGGAGGTGCTGGACTGGGGTGGCGCGGGCGAGGCGGTGGTGTTCCTGGCCGGGATGGGGAACAGCGCGCACGTCTTCGACGAGTTTGCGCCGCGGTTCACCGACCGTTACCGGTGCTGGGGATCACGCGCCGGGGCTTCGGCGGATCCAGCCGGCCGGAGGGCGGCTACGACTCGCAGACCCGCGCGGCGGACATCGTGGCGGTGCTGGACAGCCTGCGCATTCCCCGGGCGGTGCTGGTGGGCCATTCGCTCGCGGGCGACGAGCTGACGCGGATCGCGGCCACGTACCCCCAGCGGGTGCGCGCGCTGGTATACCTGGACGCGTACGAGTACGGCGACGAGTTCCGGCGGATGCAGGAGGAGATGCCGGAGGTGCCGCAGGATGCGCCGCCGGCTCCGATGACCGCCGCCGATTCGGCGTCGCTGCAGAGCTTCATCGCCTATCGCGAGCGGCTGCTGGGGGTCACGTATCCCATCGGCGAGGTGCTCATCCACGCCCGCTTCGCGCCGGACGGGCGATTCACCGGGATGTTGCCGCGCAAGGAACGGGAGGTGCGCGCTGGACTCGCCCCGGCGGACCTGTCGCGCGTGGCGGCGCCCGCCCTGGCGATCTACGTTCCCATCGAATCGGTGGAGCAGTTCTTCGAGCGGTACTCCAGCTTCGACGCGCAGAACCAGGCCGCCGCGCGGCATGCCTTCGCGATCTGGTCCGGGTGGAACAGCAACGCCCGCACGCGGTTCCGCACCCTTGCGCAGCGGCCGACGGTCGTGCTGCTCCGCGGGGCGCACCACTTTGTCTTCCTCACCCACCCGGAGCTGGTGGAACGGGAGATCCGCGCCTTCTTGTCCCGCAACCCCGGCTGAACGAACGCTTTGCAGGTGCGGGCGGAAGAGGTGGTGCGGTGGCTGGCCGCGTAAGCAGCGAGAGCCCCGGCGCGAGGATGGCGCGGGGCTCTCGTGTTCTGCTCAATTCTGAATGGTCGTCAGAACCCCGGGGCGGGTGGACCGCGCGCCGGGGCTCTCGCTCATCTACCCGTGGCCGGCGGCGTGGCGTCAGCAGGCCCTCTAGGCGGGCGCGGAGCGGCGTCTGCTGCACGGTGGGGCCCCATCCGGTAGCAGAAAGGTTGGCGTGATCAGGGCGTGACCGGACAGCCGACTCGGTCGTCTTGCTAAGGTCGTGTACCTGTGAACAAACGTGCTACAGGTAGCAGGCGGGTGCAGTTCGTGTAACAGTCCGTGGATCTACCACCGTAGCACGGGCACGCCGTTTGCCACACCCTTCCCTCGCCGCCAGCCCGGAGAAACGGGCTGGACCGAACAGGATCTGCTGCTCAGAGCAAACCCGCCGAAAGGCGGGGACGCAGAGCTACGGGGCTACCGCGGGGCCACTCTGTGCCCGCCACGCTCGCCGAGCCGCCAGCACCTCAGGCCCATGGGCCGGGCTGGCGGCTTTTTCGTTTGTGCGGTCCTGCACACAGGCAGGAGCGCGTAGGACCAGGTCCCCCCGGACCCACCATTTCAAGGAGGCACACATGCGGTTCCAGACTTCTCTCCCCGCGGCCATCATGGGCCTGGCGCTCGTCGCCACCGGCTGCAGCGACCAGACCATCGCCGGCGCCGACGCGCCGGACGCCGTGGCGATGCAGGCGCCGGCCGGCGCCAGCTTCCAGAACCAGAACGCGAACACTGGCCAGGCGACGTTCGGTAACCTGATCGCGGCGCTGAACAACATCACCGCCAACATCAACAACCTGCAGGTGCTCAGTGACCTGATCGACGCCGGCGACATCAATGTCCAGGACGTGAACGTCGCGCTGGTGAACATCGACGACGTGCGGGTGAACGTGAACGCGCTCAACAACGCGCTCAACCGCAACAACGTCGACATCGACGCGCTGCAGAACTTCCTGAACAACGTCGACATCACCATCACCGACGTGCTGACGAACGTGCTGACCAACGCCGACATCCTGGTGACCGACGTGATCGCCGTCGACGTGAACCTGCTCAGCGGCGACATCGTCGTCTTCCACCGCTAACCGGTCCTCGGCTGGCGCGTGGGGGTCCTCCGCCCTGGAGGACCCCCACTTCGTGTTCTGGTGCGGGGCAACGAGAAGGGCCCCCGGTGGTCCGGGAGCCCCTCTCGACATTCCGCTGCGCAATCGAAATCACCTGGGACAGTCGAAACAGTACCTGCCTCGATGCACCCAGCTTACCCAGAGCGAATCACCGGGGGCCCGACGTGCTCCAGCAGGGACGGGGTAGGCGCGCAAGCCAAACACAATCGGGTTTGTGGGCCGTTGCCCCGCGTGGTCGAACGAGGCGATACCGAAGCGGACGTAGTAGAAAACGTCGTTCTTCACCGTCAGCGGGTAGGTGGCAACCGTCTGCTCCCCGGCCGAATCTCCGATCGTGATGCGAACCGTTGCGGGATATTCACCCGACCGGGGAAGCCAGATCCGATACCACGGCGTACGGACTTCGCCGCTCTCCGTCCTGAACAGATCACGTCCGCTCGCTACTACTTTGCGCCCAGCGCCATCGAAGAACTCGACGCGGGCGCCGTAGCGGTTCCCCGGATCGGCCACGGAATCGCGGAACAGGAACACCACCCCGGCTTCCCACGATTGTGGTGGTTCGAAAGCGCGCGACGTGTGGGTGGATTCGCTCGAACTCAGCAATCCGGAACATCCGGCGGCCGCGACCAGGAGCACCAGCGGGAAGGCCGTGCGGAGTACCTTCCGCCACGAACATGGGTTCATTGCATCACCTCACAGCCGGTGCAACCCTCTCCCGGCGCGTCCGGATCAGGTTCCGGTTCAATTTCGACGTGAGATATCGTCGAGAGAGTGGGCGAAAGCCCGACTTCCGGGCGTTTGCTGTACAACGTGTGCAGCCAGAGCCGCCGAAAATCATCGCTGTTTCGAAGGATCTGCGTCCCCGTGGGCGAGGTCGCCCACTTGTCGCGCGACCGGGTGTTGAAAAACGTCAGCACCGTGTCCCGTCCCGTGTTCGCGGCTCGGAGGCGGACCTGGTAAGGCGACCGGTTCTCCATGGACAGAATGAAGTGGTCCATACCGGTATAGGGGACCAGGCTTCTGCTCACCTGAACTTCGCACGTGCGGATTCCCTCCGCGACCTCGCCCGGCGTTCTTTCGATCCTGTCGTGACTCTCAAAGTCGGTGTCAGCAATGTCCCAGAGCAGCGAGGCAACTGCGCCCTGCACGATCGATCCGTCCGAGGTGCAGGTGACCTGTCCGCGGACGTTGTCGTAGCCGCTCACGCAGTTCCTGTAGTACCAGTTGTCTTCCAGTGCCGATGCGGCCGTCAGCGCCCGTATATCCTCTCGAACTCGCGATCGTGGCGCCCCGCCGCGGCGAAATACAATCCCAAAAGGCCGCCTTCGCGGACTGCACCGCCGACGCTTGCGCAGTCCCGCCGTCTTTCAACCTGCCCAGGGGGTTTTTAGGGGAGGTGCGAGCCTGGGCGGGCGGCGGGGGCGCGGCGCGGGCCCGGCACGGCGAGGGAGAGGCGCGGTGCGCAGCCCGACATTGGCGGAGCCGGAGAGTTACGGGCCCGCCACCCACTCCTTCCATGCAGCCGTATCGCCACCGAGATCCTGGCCGCGGACGTGAACCAGGTACCGGCGGGCGGACGGGGGCGTCAAAGGGTTCGCCGCGCCCAGGTGGTCGAGCAGCAGAGCCGCGTCCACCCGCGCCAGTTCCCGACCCAGCTCCGGGTCGATCTCCGTGGCCGCCAGCGCGTCCAGCACGTCCGTGTAGGCGAACAGGTTGGTCCCGCCGAACAGCGCTTCCAGCGCGTCCCGTGCGGGGCGCCAATCCACCCGCCGCGGCGCGCCCCGCGACAGCGCCGACAGGACCATCTCCGCCGCGGATGCTCCGCTGTCGACGGCGCGGAGTCCTTCGACGAGCAGATGATACGTGGAATCGCGATCCGCGAAATTGCTCAGCACCAGCGCGGCCACCGTGCGATTGGCGTAGCTGGAGTCCTGGAGGATCGCGTCGCGGGCCAGCTCCCAGTCCCGCTGCGACGCGTGCGTGCGCAGCGCCCTGCGAAGCTCCCGCGCCGGCTCCGGAACGGCAGCGCCGTAGGCCGAGTCCGCGTGCCCCAGCAGAACCTCGGGGAACTGCAGAAACTGCATCGCCTGCCGATGCTGCTCCAGCAAGGCGAAAACGTCCGCCCACTCCTGCACCTTGGGCCTGCGGGCCTGATAGGTCCGGAAGCGCACCTGTCCGCGGCGGCCGGGCTCCACCACCGGCAGGATGATCCACGTGGTGTCTCGCCCTTCGCTGAACCGCATCGCCGCGGCGTTGGCAAAGCCCACGGAATCACGCAGGATGATGGCGCACGCGTGGTCGGCGAGCGTTACGCCCGGCTGATACCTGGCGACCGAGTCCTCCACCATCTCACGCGTCCACGTGTGCAGTCCCAGGAGTTCGACCACCGTGGTCCCCTGGGCCTGCTGCGCTTCGGCGGGAGAGGAAAGCAGCAGCAGGGCGAACGGAATGGCGGTGCAGTGCAGGCGCAGTCGCATTCGAACCTCGAAGTGGGGATGCGAAGGGGAAGACCCGGGGCGGCGGCGGGAGCCAGGATCATACACGCGGAGCGGCTCCTCCACAAGGAGTCGCGGTGAGAAATCGGCCCCATCTGTTCGGCGCTCGGACGGTATCCAGATCGCAGCTGGCGGGCCGCGCGCGCGGTGAAACGGGCCTTCCGACCGTACTGCTGCTCGCCGGGAACGCCAGTCCTCTCCATCAGCCAACCCGATCCACGAAGCGGGACCTTCTCGCCGTGCACGGGGCCCGCGTTTTGCGCGCGCGGGGGCGGGGAACTGCGCTCCAGCGGACCAACGGGAGGTGGCGAATGTCGATGGTGCGGTGCCGCGAATGCGGCGGCGAGGTGAGCACGGAGGCGGTGGTCTGCCCGCACTGCGGCATCCGCGACCCCGCGGTGGCCGGGGCGCCGGCCGCGGCGCGGCACGCGCCCGCGGCGCACCCGGATGCCCATCCCCGGCGACGGGGGGGCAGGGCCGGGTGGATGGTCGCGCTTCTCCTTCTGCTGGTGCTGCTGGCGCTCTTCGCCCTGTGGTACGGCAACGTCGTCGATTTCAACTAGCCGCCGCCGAAAGGCCGGATCGCCGACCGCGCCTCGGACGGACACGCCGGGGCGCGGGGGCGCGGAGGAGACAAGAGGAGCAGAGACCCTTCTACGTTCTCTGCACGAGAACCAACTCCGCCGGCCGTCGGCGAGACTCGTTACCGCCGTGGCGCGATGCGCCAGAGTTCGGCGCTGTCCTCGTCCGTCACCACGTACAGCGCGCCATCGGGACCCTGGCGCACGTCGCGGATGCGCTTGCGGCGGTCGGTGAGCAGGTGCTCCTCCCCGGTGACGCGGTCGTTCTGGATCACCAGGCGCACCAGCCGCATGGACGCCAGTCCGCCGACGAACAGGCTGTTGCGCCAGGCGGGGAACGCGTCGCCCGTGTAGAACTGCGCGCCCGACGGCGCGATCACCGGGTCCCAGTAGTAGACCGGCTGCTCGGTTCCCGGCCGCTGCGTCTGCGCGGTGCCGAGCGCTGAGGTGATGGGGCCGCCGCGGTACTCCACGCCGTAGGCGGCCACGGGCCAGCCGTAGTTGCCCCCCGGCTGGATCAGGTTCACCTCGTCCCCGCCGCGCGTGCCGTGCTCGATCGTCCAGAACCCGCCCTGCGGATCGAACGCGGCCGCCTGGATGTTGCGGTGCCCCACCGACCAGATCTCCGGCAGCGCGCCGGCGCGGCCCACCAGCGGGTTGTCGCGCGGAACCGAGCCGTCGGGGTTGATGCGCAGCGTCTTGCCCAGGTGGCTGCCGGGGTCCTGCGCCTGCGGCCGCGTCTCCCGCGCCGAGCGGTCGCCCGTGGTCACGTACAGCTTGCCGTCGGGCCCAAACGCCAGCCGCGAGCCGAAGTGCAGGTTGTTGTCGTACGTGGGCCGCGTGCGCAGGATCACGCGCACCTGCTCCAGCCGCGTGCGGTCCGTCGAGAGCACCCCGCGCGCGACGCTGGTGCCGTTGCCGCCCTCGCGCGGCTCGGTGTAGCTCCAGAAGATCGTGCGGTCCCGGGCAAAGTCGGGGCTCAGCGCCACGTCCAGCAGGCCGCCCTGGCCACCCGCGTCCACCGCCGGCACGCCGGCGATCGGCCCGCCGATCTGCCCCGTCGCCGAGACGATGCGCAGCCGGCCGCGCTTCTCGCTGACCAGCACGCTGCCGTCCGGCAGCGGCTCCACCGCCCATGGCTTCGCCAGCCCGCTCGCGACCACCTGGACGTCGAAGGCCACGTCCGAGCGCACGCGGCACGCGCGCGTCTGAGCCGCGAAGGCGGGCCGCTGATCGGCGCCCTGGGCATCGCGGGTCTCCAGCGGTTCGCATGGCTGCGCCGCGGCCTGGCGCGGGGTCTCGCGCGGGGCGGGCTGCGCGGATGCAGTCCGCACCGGCGTCGTCTTCGCGGACTCGCCGGAACTCGGCGAGCACCCCCCGAGCAGGGCGGACGCGAAGATGGATGCGGCAGTCACGCCGAGGCTCGTGCGCATGGCTTTGTCTGGACGGGTGGATCGTGAGCGGTTCGGCGCGGCTGGTCCTCCCCCCATTCCACGCCCGCCGTGTTCAATCTTCGTTCATCGCGGGGGGCGCTGCAAGAAGCGCGCGGGGCGATCGCTCTGGCGAGGTGGTGGATCCGTACGGCCACGGCTGGGCCTTCGGCTCGCCGATCGGCCCTACCGCCGGCGGTTGTTTGTATCCGAACCCGCCTGCGCTGCAGGGATATTGAATTCATCGACTCACTTGCGCACTATATGTATGGTGCGAGTAGATTGAGACAGCTACGGCAAAAAGTGGTCACCACCGGGTGGCGTCGTGGGCGGTCGTGGCGCGTTAGGCGGGCGTCGGTTGGCTCGCCAAAGCATCGATCATCGTCTCCAACCTGCACCTGCGACAGGCGATGCGCGCGTTCGTAGCCCCGACTGACAGTGCATGGTTCGACTTCCTGTCGCTTCAGCCTGGGATTGACGAAGTCAATTTCTGGATGCCCAAGCCGTGGGGCGGCCGGTTTGGCGTACTCAAGCGCGGCGAGCCGCTCCTCTTCAAGCTAAAGCGCGAGCGGAACGCCATCGCGGGCGGTGGCTTCTTCGAACACTACACGGAACTTCCCATCAGCCTTGCATGGGAGGCGTTCGGTATCAAGAACGGGGCACCGTCGCTCGAAACCGTGCGAGAGAGCATCGCTCGTCTTCGCCGGGAGAGGGCGGGACGATGGAGCGACTACACCATCGGGTGCATTCTCCTCGTCGAGCCCTTCTTCTGGCCGCGGGAAATGTGGATTCCGGATCCGCCCGGCTTTCAGCGCAATATCGTACGTGGCCGCAGCTACGACCTTGCCAGCGTGGATGGGCAGTGGATCTGGAACGCGGTTCTGGAGCGCCTTGCGGCTGCACCTAGCTCTCCAGGCGGTGCCGCAGTACCGTCGAGCCTGGTTCCGGGAGGGTTCACCGATCCAGTGCTGCACCGCCGGCGCATTGGGCAGGGGACCTTCCGCGTCGTGGTGACGGACGCGTACGGCAGGCGGTGCGCGGTTACCGGCGAGAAGGCCCTTCCGGCACTGGAGGCGGCGCACATCCGGCCCTTCAGCGCAACGCAAACGCACTCGGTGCAGAATGGCTTGCTTTTGCGATCGGACGTGCACCGGCTGTTCGATGCGGGATATCTGACCGTCACGCCCGAACACAGGGTGGAGGCAAGCAGCCGAATGCGCGAGGACTTCGATGACGGCGACAATTACATGCGCCTCCACGGCAGCGGCATCCTCGTTCCGGCTCGGGAGGAACTTTGGCCCGATCCGGACGCCCTGCGCTGGCACAACGAGAACAGGTTTCGGGGATGAGTGAAGAGTTGGATCAGTTGCAACACCGGCTCGCGGCCTTCGCTCACGAGCGAGATTGGGAGCGTTTCCACACGCCGAGGAATCTCGCTGCGCTCATCTCTACCGAAGCTGGTGAGCTGCTCGCGCTGTTCAGGTGGGATCAAGATGCCCTGAACGAACAGCGGGACAGGGTCGAGGAGGAGTTGGCAGACGTGCTCCTCGGCGTGCTCCGATTCGCGGACGTTGCCGACATCGACCTCATCTCCGCCGCGCAACGAAAGCTCCGGCGGAACGCTGCGACGTATCCCGTCGAAAGCACCACGGGCCCGGATCGGCCTTCACGGCTATGAGCGGGTGCGGCATTTCGGGCAGCGTCGCCTGGGTGGGGCGGCCACTTGCGCGATCGCCCCTCCTTTTACAAATTCATGTCTCCCCGGAACGCGGTGACCCTCGCGGGTTTGCGGCTGCCGGGGATTCGGGTTTGAAAACACACGGTGAGCGTAGCTCAGTCGGTCAGAGCGCCGGATTGTGGTTCCGGAGGTCGCGGGTTCGATCCCCGTCGCTCACCCCTTACGCAGCACGGCGGACCCCCGCGAGCCAATCGCGGGGGTCCGCTTTTGCCCTCTCGCCCGGCTACCCCGCCGCGACGGAAGTCGCCGGGCGGCCGCGCCCCGCGCGCGGCTTGACGGATCGGGAACACCCGTTTATACTTGCGACCCCTTGCGAGCGCCACAGGCGGTGCAGCGGTCACCAGCACGCGGCCAGGGGTTGACGCCCGGGGTGACAGGCTGATAGCTTGTAGGGCTGTCGCCGGAA
>JAHWJJ010000125.1 GCA_019348475.1 Gemmatimonadota bacterium
TACCCGGTCGTCAACCGCAGCCCGGCGCTGCTGCAGCCGGGCGAGGTGTCCGCGGGGGCCGTGGTGGGCCAGGTGTTCGCCCCCGGTTCGGGACAGGTCCGGATCACCTCGTCCCGGCCCCTGGAGGGCACCTTCGAAGTGGCGGAGACCGCGGCGGGGCAGCCCCAGCCGGTCCTCCGCATCCAGGGCGAGTTCGCGCTCGACTAGAAGTGGGGCGCCCGGGTGGAAAGAGGCCGGGTCTACGCCCCCGTGCGGGGCACCTTCGCGTTCCAGGAGCAGCCAGGGCGCGATCCCCAGCCGAAGAAAGGAATTTCCAGGCGGGGCACGCGGACACCGAGCGAGAGCCGCGGAGGGCACACGAGCTCTCCGCGGCTCATCAGTTCCTCCGCGTGACGGTTTTGGCGCGTCCCGGTACGGACCAGGTCAGAAGGCCCTGACCTGCTCGATGGCGGCGAGCACGTCCTCGGGCTCGGGAAGGGTGGCACGCTCCACCTGCGGCGCGTAGGCCACCCACGTGTCCAGCGAGGCCACGCGCTTGACCGGGGCGTCAAGCCAGGGGAACAGCTCGTCGCTGATGCGCGCCACGATCTCGGCGCCGATCCCCCACGAAAGCGAGTCCTCGTGCGCCACGATCACGCGGTTGGTCTTCTTGACCGACTCGGCGATCGACTCCATGTCGAACGGCGACAGCGAGCGCAGGTCGATCACCTCGGTGCTGATGCCGTGCCGCTCCTCCGCCACCTTCGCCGCCACCAGCGACCGCTGCACCAGCGCCCCGCACGCCACCACGGTCACGTCGGTCCCCTCGCGCACCTTCCTGGCCTTGCCAAAGGGGATCATGAAGTTGGGGCCGGGATACTGCCCCTTGTTGTACACCTGGCGGTACAGGTGCTTGTGCTCCAGGAAGAGGACCGGGTCCTCGCAGCGGATGGCCGTCCGCAGCAGCCCGGCCGCGTCCACGGCGTTGGAGGGGAGCACCACGCGCAGCCCGGGGCAGTGCGCAAAGATGCTCTCCCCCGTCTGCGAGTGGTAGATGGAGCCGCCCTTCAGGTAGCCGCCGTAGGTGGTGCGGATGACCACCGGCGCGGCGAAGGTGTTGTTGCTGCGGTACCGCATGGTGGCCAGCTCGCCGCGGATCTGCATCATCGCCGGCCAGATGTAGTCGAAGAACTGGATCTCGACCACCGGCTTCAGGCCGCGCACCGCCATGCCGATGGCGCGGCCCACGATGTTGGCTTCGGCCAGCGGCGAGTTGAACACGCGCGTACCGCCGAACTCCCGCTGCAGTCCGGCGGTCACCTTGAACACGCCGCCCTTGCCCTTCACCTCGTCCAGCAGCTCCTCGCGGCTTACGTCCGCCACGTCCTCGCCAAAGACGACGATGCGCGGGTCGCGGCGCATCTCGTCGCGCAGGGTGGCGTTGATCAGGTCCACCATGGTGGTGTCGCTCCCCGACGGCCGGGGATCGTCCTCGGTGTCGAACTGCTCCGCGGTGGGATCCACGTCCGGCGAGAACAGGTAGCGCGTGGCCGTGGACGGGTCCGGCTGCGGCGACTGCAGCGCCTCGTCGGTGGCGCGCTGCACCTCGGCGTTCACGTCGGCCTCCACCTCCGCCAGCATCTCCTCCGTCGCCATCCCCAGTTCCACCATCCGCGCGGCGGTGCGGGTGATGGGGTCGCGCGCGGCCTCTTCGGCGCGCATCGCCTCGGTCTTGTAGAACTTCTCGTCGTCGGAGAGCGAGTGGCTGTAGGGGCGGATGACCTTCGCGTGCACCAGCGCCGGCCCCTGGCGGGTGCGGGCGTACTCCACGGCGCGGCCCATCACCTCGTGGCTCTCCCACAGGTCGGTGCCGTCGCAGGCCTGGATGTACAGCCCCGGAAAGCCGGCCACCAGCTTGCTGATGCTGCCGCCCGCCGTGTTCACCTCCACGGGGACGGAGATGGCGTATTCGTTGTCCTCGACGATGTAGACCACGGGGAGCTTGAGGTTGCACGCGGAGTTCAGGCTTTCCCAGAACTCGCCCTCGCTGGTGGTGCCGTCGCCGGTGGTGACGAAGACGACCTCGTCGCCGTGCGCCCGCGTGCCCTCGACCAGCCCCTCGCCCATCTTCTGCGCGCGAAGGCCCGTCTCGGCGGTGCCCACGGCCTGCAGGAACTGGGTGCCGGTGGGCGACGAGGTGCTGACGAGGGTGAGTTTTGCGTGCCCCCAGTGCGAGGGCATCTGCCGGCCGCCGGAGGATGGATCCGCCTCGGCGCCCACCGCCTGGAGCATGTGGTCCAGCGCCGTCATCCCCAGCGCCAGGCTGAAGGCGCGGTCGCGGTAGTAGAAGTAGAACCAGTCGTAGCCGGGGCGGCCGTGGGCCGCGGCAGCCACCTGGATGCCCTCGTGCCCGGCGCCGGAGATCTGGAAGAAGATCTTGTTCTGCTGCTTGAGCTGGATCTCCTTGTCGTCCAGCCGCCGGGCCAGCAGCATGGTGCGGTACAGGCCCAGCACCGTCTCGCGGTCCAGCGCGGGGGCCGCGGCCGCCTGGGGCTTCTTCTTGGTCGTGGTCGCCATGGGAATCGCGATTGTCGCTGTCGTACGCCGCGGCGCGCCATCTCCGCGCCCGCGAAAAACCCGAGCAAGCTAACCCCGGAGCACGAGCGGGGCCAGTGGAGGGCGGAAGTGCGTGGGTGCGTGAGTGCGGGAGTGCGTGAGTGCGTCAGTGCGGGAGTGCGAAACTGCGAAAGTGCGAAAGTGCGGAAGGTTCTCGTCGAACAGAACGCGCCTCACGCCACCCGCGCGAGTGCCGCTTCCGTGGCCTCGTCAAGGAACGCGAGTGCCTGTTCCCGATCAACGGTGGGGAAGTTTTCCAGGAAATCCTGGAGCGTGTAGCCGCCCCGGAGCCACTCCATCAGCGTCTCGACGGGAACGCGCGTGCCGACGAACACAGGTGTGCCTGGGGGTCCGAGTGGTATACGCGGCCGTCGGGAAGACGCGTCCGCAGGTCAGCAGCCATTTCGCACCTCGGTAGGGAACTCGAGCCGCCCCGGCATCCGCTTCTGCACGGACGCTAACCCGGGCCGTGGCCGGCGTGCAGAGCAAGCTGGTCAGCATTCCGCGGGCCATGGGGCCGGTGGACGAGTGCGAGCACCACGAGCACCACCACCAGGGCGGCGAACGCCAGCCAGCCGTCCACCAGCTTTCCCGATCCCCAGAACCACGGGTCCACGTCCGGCGCGCGGCGGGTGGCAAAGCCGTAGAACTTGAGCCAGAAGATCCACCCCGCGTGGATGCCGATGGAAGCCGACAGGTCGCCGGTCCACTGGTAGGCAAGCCCAAGAATCACCCCCGCCAGCGTAAGGCTCAGGAACGCGGGAAACAGGGTCCGCACCTCCGTCATCCCCGCCAGCATGGTCGGCAGGACGTGCAGGCCGCTCAGCCAGTCGACCGTGGGCGGGTTCTCCGCGCGCGCCATGAAGTGGGTGATGGCGTAGACCGCGCTGCTCACGGCCAGCGCGGCGGGCCAGCGCATGGCCCGGCGCAGGGTGCCGAACATCGCCCCGCGAAAGAGCAGCTCCTCGATCAACGCGACGATCAGCGCCGTCGCCAGCACGCCCACGAACTGCCCCGCCAGCTCTTCCGGCGAGCGCGGCTTCAGCATCCGCCCGCCGGCCAACAGGGTGATGGCGCAGACGGCGGCGAGGGAGAAGAAGCCGAGCGCGAACGCGGCCGCGAAGCGCCGCCAGCGGACGAAGCCCGGGGGAATGCCCACGTCGCTCCACCGCCGCACCCCCGCGCCGCGGACGAACCACGGCAGCCCCAGCAGCGCCACGATCAGCAGTCCGCGGTTCACGTACCGCGCGAACGGCATCCGCGCCACCGTCTCCAGCGCGGGGATGGACGTGGCGAGCGCCTGCACGGCATGGTACAGCCACGGCGCCAGCAGCGCACCGCCCGCGAAAACGGCGAGCAGGTACAGCGCCAGGGCGGCGATGGGCCTTCCGCCCGCGTCGGGCGCAGCGGCGGAACGGGTGCGAGCGGGGGGTGTCATCGGGAAGCACGAAACGAGAGATGCGACGCCGCCGGCGCGGCGGCGCCGAATGTACGGGGCGCCATCGCTTTGCGACAGCGCAGACCCCGGCTCGCGGCAGGGCCGTCTGCTGCTCGCAGGCGGTGGCCTCGCAGGGCGCACGCGGACCCGCTGCCGCCGGGTGCCGGTGGGGCCGGGGAGCGGGGATGGAGGAGGCCCGTACCTGCGGCGACCGCCGCGACGGGACCTCCGGGTGGCAACAACTGTCGGGTAGAGAGACTGTGGCATGATGTTCGCTGCGCATTCGGAGATTCGTCTGTATCTCCTTCCCTGACCCGGAGTACGAATCCCATGCAGAAGCTGAAGCTGAACCTTGAAATGCTGGAAGTGGAAAGCTTTCCCCTCGCGGATGGGGCGGGGGAGGGTGGAACGGTGCTGGCGCACAGCGGGTGGACCAACTGCGGCGAGCTCACCTGCCTGCTTTCCCTGTGCCCGGACTGCGGCGGCGTGGGGACGGAGTAAGCGTCGCAGCGACGCCCCACCGCCCGGTCGGCGTTCATTGCACTTGACGGCGGCAAGGTTGCGCAGTGAATTGAGGACACGTCCCCACGGCCCGCCGGTTCCCCGGCCGGGCCACTACCCCTTTCGGAGAGGCTCCCCATGAAAAACGCATTGCGCCGGCTGCTCCTTGCCCTCCCCGTCGCGGCCGCGCTCGCCTTCGGCGTTACGCAGGCAGCCGCGGCACCCCGGTCCGGCTGTAATGGTGCGGACCAGGTGAAGGTCAGCAGTTGCGGTGCCTTCGGCGACGACTGCGGACGGTACTGCCCGAGCGGCGTCGGCTTCTGTGAAAGCAGCACCTGCTGCCGCTGCCAGATCTGACACGTCTGCGCTGGACCAGTGCGGGCGCGGGCTCTCCATGTCGCGCTTGACGTCTTCGGTCGCCTGGAGGGCGCCGGGTCCGTTGAGCGACGGGCCCGCCGTCCTCTACTGCCCAGCCGAGGCGGCTCCCGTCGACGATCCGTCGTAAGCCAGATCCGCAGGATCCGCGCGCGAGGCCCGGCCCCACGGCCGGGCCTCCGTCGTTCCGGCGGGCGCTCAGGCACCCCCCCGCACAACGCCGCTCTACCCTCGGCGCCCCCCGACATCCTATCTTGCCCTGCATCCGCCGCCCATCGCACCTCCACTCCTGCCCGCCACAAATTGGTGCAGACTGCTGCAGCGGAAGGCATCCACCGCATCTCCACCCCCATGCCGGGGCGTCCGCCGCAGGTGAACGCGTACCTGGCCGAGTGCGCGGACGGCGGATGGATGCTGGTGGACGGCGGCCTGAACACGGACCAGGCGTGGGCGGCGCTGGATGCCGGCGTCCGCGCCGCGGCGGGCGGATGGGCGCGCGTATCGGTCCACGTGGTGACGCACATGCACATGGACCACGTGGGGCTGGCGGCGCGGGTCAAGGACGCGTCCGGCGCGGCGCTGCTCACCGGACGGCTGGACGCCGAGCGGATGGCGCACGCCGCCGCGCACCCGGACGAGGAGGCGGACTACCGCGCCGCCCTGCTCCGCCGCTGCGGCGCCCCCGGCGAGATGGTGCGGGCGGTGGAAGAGCTGCAGCGCGGCGCGCGCCCCTTCACCGCGGCGCCGCGTTTCGACGGCGTGCTGGACGGGGACGGGGGCGAGGTGCCCGGCGCGGCGGGGTGGCGGTTCGTCTGGACGCCGGGGCACACCGCCGGGCACGTCTCCCTCTTTCGCCCCGCCGACCGCGTGGTGATCGCGGGCGACGCGGTGCTGCCGCGCATCACCCCCACCCTGGGCGTGAACCGGCAGCGGGCGGACCCCGTGGGCGACTACGTGGCGGGGCTCCAGCGGCTGGAGGCGCTGGACCCATCGCTCGTCCTTCCCGGCCACGGCGAGGAGCCGCCCGACGGGGTCGCGCGCATCCGCGAACTGCGCGCGGCGGCGGACACGGAGACGGAGGCGGTGGGCGCGCTGCTGGGCGCGCGGCCGCGCACCTGCTGGGAGGTGGTGCAGGCGCGCTACCCCGGGCGCGAGATGCCGGCGTCCACGCGCATGCTGGCCCTGCGCGAAACGCTCGCGCACCTGGACCGGCTGGTGGCAGCGGGACGCGCATCCGTGCGCCAGGACGGCGGCGCGGCGCGGTTCTTTCCAGGCGCGGGCGCCGGCGCGGCGGGGATCGCCCAGGAGCAGCGAGGGGAGAGCTGAATGTCACGGATCCTGTGGGTGCTGGTGTTGCTGCTGGCTACGGTGCTGCTGGTGCCCTCGCTCCGGGAGCGCGCGCGCCCGCAGATCGAGTACGTGCTCAACCCCATCTACCGCTGGGAAGCCCGCAACCGGGTGAACGCCATCTATCGCGTCCTGGAGCGCGAGCGGTCGCAGGGGACGGGGCTCCCCACCCCGCGGGAGTTCCAGCGCTTTCTGGCCGCGCGCGAGGGCGCCAAAGCGGCCCTGGACCCGTGGAACGAGCCGTACTACCTGGCCACCACCCGCCGCACTTTTCGCGTGGGCTCGTCCGGGCCCGACCGGCAGCGCAATACGATGGACGACATCCTCTCCGACCCGCGGCCCATCACCGCGTCGCCGCCAGCGCGCTGAGGGGGGCCGAACGCAAACCACGGAACGCGTATGCTCAAGGTGGGGCTGACGGGGAACATCGCCGCGGGCAAGTCAACCGTGGCGGAGGTGTGGAGGTCGATGGGCGCGCACGTGGTCGACGCGGACGAGCTGGCGCGCCGCGCCGTGGAGCCGGGCACCGCCGCGCACGCCGCCATCGCCCGCGAGTGGGGCACCTGGGTGCTGGAAGAGGGCGGCGCGCTGGACCGCGCCGCGCTGCGAAAGATCGTCTTCGCCGACCCCGAGGCGCGGGCGCGGCTGGAAGCGATCGTCCACCCCGCCGTGGCCGCGCTGCGCGACCAGGCGTACCGCGAGGCCCGCGCGCGCGGCGAACAGCTGGTGGTGGCCGACATCCCGCTGCTGTTCGAGGTGGGGATGGCGGACGAGTTCGACGTGGTGGTGCTGGTGGATGCGCCCGAGGAGGAGCGGCTGAAGCGCATCGTGGCGGACCGCGGGCTGAACGAGGACGAGGCGCGGCGGATGATCGCGGCGCAGATGCCCTCCGAGCTCAAGCGCGCGCGGGCGGACGTCGTCATCCCCAACGGGGGCACGCTGGGCGACCTGCAGGACACCGCGCGCGAGGCCTGGCGGCAGCTGGTGCGGCGCGCGGAGGAGCATGGCTGAGCGGGTGCTGCGCGTGGACATGCACGTGCACACGCGCGCCTCGTACGACTCGCTGAACGATCCCGACGGCATCCTGGCCGCCATGGACGCGCGCGGCATCGACCGCGTCGTGGTGGCGGACCACGACGAGCTGGACCTGGCGCTGCGGATGCAGGCGCGCGCGCCGGACCGCGTGATCGCGGGCGAAGAGGTGCGCACCGCCGAGGGCCCGGACCTGATCGGCATCTTCCTTACCGAGCGCATTCCCCGCGGCACGCCGCTGCGCGAGACGGCGGAGCGCATCCGCGCGCAGGGCGGCGTGGTGTACGTCCCCCACCCCTTCGACACCCGGCGCCGCGGCGGCGGCGAGCACCACCTGGCCGCCATCGCCGACCTGGTGGACGCGGTGGAGGCGCACAACGCGCGCACCTGGGGCGCCGGCGTGAACCAGGCGGGTGAGGCGTGGGCCCGGGCCCGCGGCCTGCCCCTGGGCGCCGGCTCGGACGCGCACACGGCGGGGGAGATCGGCACCGCGTACGTGGAGGTGCCGCCCTTCGAGCCCCGCCGCGAGCCGTTCCTGGCCGCGCTGCGGGCGGGGCGGGTGGCCGCGCGGGGCACCTCGCCCCGCGTGGTGGCGGCGTACTCGGCGTACGCGCGGGTGCATCATGCGGTCTTTCGCGACTGAGCGCAAACGAGAGCGGAGGGGAGATGATGACCAGCAAGTGGATGCTGATCCTGATGGTGGCTGCCGTGGCGGGATGCGGCGGCGGAGAGGGCGAGGGTCAGCCGCCCTCCGCGCAACCCGGCCAGGGCGCCGCCGCGGACACCGTTCAGAAGGACAACACCGGCCCCGCCGGCGCCCGCACCGGCGGCTGACCATCTGGCGCAGAGGGAGATCTCTTCCTCTGCGCCCGTTCCTTTCTTCCTCTCCTCCGCGTTCCGTCTCCGAAGAGAGTGCCCGGCCGCGAGAGGGTTCTCGGGGCCGGGCGGGGGAAGACTGCGGGCGGGGCAAGGTGCGGGATGACGAGGGGAAAGCCGGGCCCTCAGGCGCCGGCGAGGGGGAGCGTAAAGGTGAACGTGGCGCCCTGGCCGGGCTGGCTGTCGACGCTCATGGCGCCGCCGTGCGCCTGCACGATGGCCCGGCTGATCGCCAGCCCCAGCCCCGCACAGCCGCGGCACTTGTCGGCGCTCCAGAAGCGGTCGAACACGCGCGGCAGGTTCTCCGGGGCGATCCCGGCGCCGCTGTCCGCGACCGAGAACCGCACCTGCCCGTCCTCCGCCTGCGCCGATACGGTGATGGCGCCGCCCGCGGGGGTGTGGCGCACCGCATTGGTGATCAGGTTCGCGAGCACCTGGTGCACGCGCGGCTCGTCGGCCAGCGCCGCCGGGGCGGACGACGGCGAGACGGTGAGGGTGATTCCCTTGCGCTCCGCCAGCGCGCCGTAGACGTCCACGGCTCCACGCAGCAGCGCGTCCACGCGCACCGGCTCCGGCGAGACGGAGAAGTGGCCCACGTCGTCTCGCGACAGGTCCAGCAGGTCCGCGGTCAGCCGACGCATGCGGTCCGCGGAGTCGGCGATCACGGCGAGCTGCCGGCGCTCCGGGGCGAGGGAGGCGTCGGCGGGCCATGCTCGCAGCAGGGCGCCGCTGGCGATGGAGATCACCTGCAGCGGCCCGCGCATCTCGTGCGACACCGTGGCCAGCGCCTGCTCGCGGCAGCGCGCCTCCGCCTGCCCGCGGGCGAACAGGCGGGCGTTGTCCAGCGCGACGGCCGTGGAGCGGGCCACGTCCTCCGCCAGCCGCACGTCGTCGTCGTCCAGCCCCGGAGCGGCGCCGGTGGTGCCCAGCGTCATCACCCCCAGCGTACGGCCGCGGGCGCGCAGCGGCACGCAGGCAAAGGCGCGAAAGCCGGCGGGCATCGTCTCCCCCTCGCGCACGACGGCGGCGGCCTCCCCGCGGGCCACGCGCTCCGCCAGCACGGGCGCGCCGTCCGGCATCCATCCATCGCACCGCGCGGGGAGGTTGTGCACCACGGCGCCGCCCTCCAGCGCGCCGTCCTCGCGCAGCAGGTCCATGCGGACGTAGTCGGCCAGCGCCGGCACCAGCAGGCACCCCAGCCGGGAGAGCACGTCCGGTACGCCGGCGGCCAGTGCATCCGGCGAGACGTCCAGCAGATCGCGCACGGAGGCCAGCAGCCGCGACCGCCGCTGCAGCGCCTCCAGGCGCACCACCGCCAGCTCCTCCGCGATCCGCATATGCTCCTTCGCGACCGAGCGGTCTCGCACGGGGGCATCCCCCCCGCGCTGCGGCGCCGCCACGGATGCGATCGGCAGCCCGATGCCCTGCCCGGACGCGTGGAGCACGCGCCGAAGCACCGGATCCGCGGCCACCAGCGTCCAGCGGGGCGCCGGGCGGGCGGGGGCGGCGAGCGGCTGCGGCGTGTGGTGCGCCAGGAGAAGGAGGCGGGCCTGCAGGATCTCGCGGGCCGCGACGGCCAGGGCGGCGGCGCCGAAGGGCTCGGCGGCGTGGTGGCGGCGGGAGGAACGGGGATGACGGGTGGTGCGCATGCGATAGCCTCTGTCCATCGGTGTGGGGGACTCGTCCGATCACGTCCCCGGCGGTCCGCCCGAGTCTTCGGTGGGCAGGGCCGGGCTCCAGTCGCGATCCTGGGTCCAAAGCTACGCGTGGGCGCTCAACGCAATCCTGCCGCTCCATCAACCTCTCCATCAACCAATCAACCTGCTGCACCCCGACGACTTGCGGCGGCACACCCTCACCCGCTCCACCCCCTCGTTCAGGTTGATGGCTCCACTCCCCAACAGGTCGATCGCACCACGAGCCCCGAATGTCCTGTCACGGTGACACGTAGCAGCGCCGCATCCTGTATCCACATCTTCCGTGACCTGCCCCCTCCCCTGCCCTGCGATCTGCCGATCCAGACGGTCCGAGACCGAACGGTCC
>JAHWJJ010000126.1 GCA_019348475.1 Gemmatimonadota bacterium
CGCAGACGCGCCTCAAGCGCCGGCTGGACGAGACGGTGGAGAGCTGCGTGAACCGGGTGGGGGTGGAGCTGAACACCGCCTCCCCCGCGCTGCTGAGCTACGTGGCGGGGGTCGGGCCCACGGTGGCGCAGCGCATCGTGCAGCAGCGCGACGGCGAGGGGCCGTTCCGCTCGCGCGCGGAGCTGCTGAAGAAGGTGCCCGGTCTGGGTCCCAAGACGTACGAACAGGCCGCGGGCTTTCTGCGCGTCCGCGGCGGCGCGCACCCGCTGGACGCATCGGCCGTGCACCCGGAGCGCTACCGCTTGGTGGAGCAGATCGCGAAGGACCTGTCCGTGGACATGACGACGCTGGTGGGGAACGAGGCCGCGGTTTCGCGCATCGACCTGGCGAAGTACGTGGGCGACGGCGTGGGGCTGCCGACGCTGCAGGACATCGTCGCCGAGCTGCAGAAGCCCGGCCGCGACCCGCGCGAGCAGTTCGAGGCCCCCGCGTTTCGCGACGACGTGCAGTCCATCGAGGACCTGAAGGAGGGAATGTCGCTGCAGGGGACGGTGACCAACGTGGTGGCGTTCGGCGCGTTCGTGGACGTGGGCGTGCACCAGGACGGCCTGGTGCACGTCTCCGAGCTTTCCGACCGCTTTGTCCGCGACGCCAACGAGGCGGTGAAGGTGGGGGAGCGGGTGACGGTGCGGGTGATGGCCGTCGACGTCCCCCGCAAGCGCATTGCCCTGTCGATGAAGACGCAGCCCGGCGCCGCGCGTCCCTCCGGCGGCGGCAGACCGGCGTCCGCGCAGCAGCGCGGGGCGGGGAAGCCCGCGCCGCCGAAGGACGTCCCCCGCGACCGCAAGCCCGCCGCTCCGGCCCCGAAGGCAGCCGAACCGCCGAAGTCCGGCATCGCACCCAACGGGATGCGGATCACGAACAGGCGCTAAGGCAGGTGACAGACAAAGATGCCGCGGATGCACCGGGGACGGGGGTCGCGACCTACCGTGATCGCCGCGGGCGAATGAATTCGCCGCCGGAAATTCGGCGAAGGTCCGCCTGCGGCGTGCATCGCCGCCATATACCCGCACGGCCCCATCCTCCCGAGCAGTTGAGCCCCGTTCGGCGAGCGCAGCGAGCCGAGACGGGGCTTGTCGCTTTCCCAGCAGCGGGTTCACCCGCTCATCACCCCGCTCATGACCCCCGCTCCGCGCGCGGAGTGCCGCCGCGTGTCATGGGCGAGTCTCGCCAGGGCGCCGACTTCGAGTACGAGCTCCTGCACGCACTCACGCTGGGCGCCGCGGTGCAGGCCACGCTCGCTCTGCCGTAGGGCGGGGTGGCGCGAACGGCGGAATCGCGTACCTTTGCGGCTTCACGTCCACCCGTCCTCTTCCGTGGGAAACGCCGTTGCTCAACGATCCTCTCCTTCGCCTGCGTGCCGTCGGCATGATGGAAGGCGCGTCGTTCCTGGTATTGCTGGGTATCGCCATGCCGCTGAAGTACCTGGCAGGCGAGCCGCAGATGGTGCGCGTCGTGGGCATGATCCACGGCGTGCTGTTCCTGCTCTTCGTCGCCGCGGTCTTTCAGGTGAGCGTGCAGCTGCGCTGGCCGGCTCGGCGGGTGCTGGCCGCGCTCGCCGCGTCGGTGCTCCCGTTCGGCCCCTTCGTGTTCGACGCCCACGTGCGCCGCGTCTCCGCAATCCAGGCGCGGTAGCCGGAGCCGGCACTCGCGTGATGGAGCGCATCCGCTGCGGCGCCGGCGCAACGGGCGCTTCGTGCTGCTGGTGCGCTCCAGCCGCTGAATGGCCCGGCCGCGCCGCCGGTTGAGCGAAGGCCGCCTCTGCACTATATTCCCCGGCATTGGGGCTGGTAGCTCAGCTGGTAGAGCACTCGGCTTTTAACCGATTGGTCGTGGGTTCGAGTCCCACCCGGCCCATGTGGAGTTCCCAGGCCGTCGCATCCGCGGCGGCCTGGGTTTTTTCGTGCGCGGAATCACGCTCGAAGGCGACGCACCGGGCCGCTCCCACGGCGCCCTTGCAGCGCACAGGTGATCCCGCCCCGCGCCGTCCCCGCGCGGCCTGCCGGGCTCGACGTGAGAGTGGCGGAGCCGTGGAGCCGTGGAGCCGCGGCGCCAGGGTCGAGCCGCGGCGGATGGTGCCGATGCTGTGACGCCCTGGCGTGCCGGTGGAGGAGGTGGATGAGGACGGGTGGGAGGATCGTTTCTCCGCGTCCTCACTGCGTCCGGACCAGATCCGACTGGAACGGCTTCACCTTATGTATCAACCTGAACGTCTTAAGCGAAATTGCGATAAGTACCTGCGTAACTTACTTCATCCAGTGCGTCAGATCGGCGGGAGTATCGTGGACGGGGAGGAACGGCCCGGCCCAACTCCGCTGACTCCTTTGATTCCGTGTCAGGATTTTTGTGGCGGCCGGATCGGCAGGATCGCCGCCGGCCACTCGCCGAACGACCGTCACCATCTGCATCCCCATCACCTCTCGTACGGTGGTCCGGTGCCCGCCCCGGAGTGCGGGGCTCGGCGCGGGGAGCGGGTGAAACCCCGTTCGGCCAGCGGAAACGACCCGAGACGGGGCTTATCCCCGTTCCAGCCTGCGGCTTTAGCCGCCGGCGGGCCGGCGGGCCGGCGGGCGCCGCGGACCGCCCACGCCCGGGCGCGTGCGCGTGAGAATCGTCCCGTTCGTAGCTCTGCGCAGGAAAATACTTGTGTAGCGGCATCATCTGCTGCACGTTTGTGGAGCAGAAGCCACGTCGTCCTCCCGCCAGCCCCACTCCACCGCCACACATGCCCCTGCGCCCTTCCCGCGGCATCCGCGTGTTCACGCTTCTGCTGGGGGTGTGCCTCCTTGCGGGCGTGCTGCTGGCGGCGCGGCGTCCGGCGCCCGGCCTGGTCGGCCAGCTGACGCGCGCAACCCGGGACCACGGTGTGGCCGGGTTGCGCGTCAGCATTATTTCCGGCTTTCGCGCCTGCGCCGGTACGGAGGCGAATGCGGGGGAGCTCGTCTGCGGGGCCGGAGAGGGCGTTCCTTCGCGCCGCACCGTTGCGCTGATCCGCCGTGCGGCGGACGCGGCCCGTGCGGGAGCGGACCCCCAGGCGCTGCACGCGGCGGCGCTGGCCTTGATGCTCTTTCCCGCCCCGGGGGGAAATCACCTCGATCAGTCCATCTCACATCTACAGACGGCGGCGCGGCTTACGGACGATCCGGCGCCCGCGCTGGCCGACGTTGCCGCCGCCCACCTGATGCGCGCCCGGCTGGCGGGCTCCCCCCGCGACCTGTACCAGGCGCTGGAGGCGGCGGAGCGGGCGCTGGAGCTGGAGCCCGCGGATCGGACGGCGCGGTTCAACGCCGCCGCGGCACTGGAACAGATGCGCTTGGGCGGGCAGGCGGCGCGGGCGTGGACGCTGTACCTGGCGGTGGACTCCACCTCCGGCTGGGCGCGTGAAGCCCGGCGGCGGCGGGCCGGGATCGCCGTCCCGCGCCCGGTGCGGGCGCCCGGACGCACGGCCGCCCGGGCGGAGCTGGAGGCCTTTGCCGCCGCCGCGCCCAGCGAGGCGCGGGAGCTGGGGTGGGACGACCTGCTGCGGGAGTGGGGTGGCGCCGTCCTTCGGGGCGACACCGTGACGGCGTGGGCGCGGCTTGAGCAGGCGGAGGCGATCGGCAGCGCGCTGGTGGCCCGCGGCGGGGACGCCAGCCTGGCGGACGCGGTGGCGACGATCCGCCGAGACCGGGGGAACCGTGCGGAGCTGCGGCGCCTGGCGCGGGTGCACGTGGAGCTGGCGGACGGGAGGAAGGCGATGCTGGACGGGGACTACGACGCAGCGTGCCCGCGCTTTCGGCGGGTGCTGCGGGGCGATGCCGCCGCCCCGGTGCGGGAGTGGGCGCAGGTGTTCCAGGGCTTCTGCTCCAGCTACGCGCCCGACGGCACTCCGGTGGACCTGGCTCGCGCTGCGTCGCAGTCCGACACGCTCCGCTATCCGGCGGCCGCGGGGCGCAAGTGGCTGGCGCTTGCCCTGGCGCGATCCATCGCGGGCCGGTACGCGGAAGCGCGCGAGGCCTACGGGCGGGCCGCCGCCCTCTTCGCCGGGGCGGGAGAGCGCGAGTACGCCGCCACGGCGCGCACGGGCGAGGGGAACGCCTGGATTCTGCTGGGCGAAAGCGACGCGGGCCACGCGGCACTGCACGAGGCGCTGGGTGTGCTGCGGGATTACCCCGGATCGCTGGGACTGTGGAACGCGTTGTACGCGCTCCGCGACGCACTGCTCGCCGACGGGATGCCACACGCGGCGATGCGGGTGCAGGACGAGGGGGTTGCCGCGACCAGGCGAATGCGGCCGGCGCTGCAGGCCGAAACGCGGCTGGCGCGGGCGCGGCTGCACCTGGCGGCCGGCAGGCGCGACATCGGCGGCGACACGGCGTTCGCGGCAGAAACCATGAACAGCGTCGAGCAGCGGTACGGGCGCGAGTGGCTGCGGGCCGACCTGCGGTCTACCCGGGCGGAGGCCTGGCTGGAGAGCAACCCGCGCCTGGCCGAGGCGGAACTCGATTCGGTGGTCGAGTACTTCCGCGGCCACGCGCCGCGGCTGCTCCCCGCGCTGTTCTCCCGCGCGCAGGCGCGGCTCGCGCTGGGGCACCAGGAGCAGGCGGGCGCGGACCTTCGCCGCGCGGCCGCGGTGCTGGACAGCCAGCGCGCACGCGTGAACAGCGCACAGCTGCGGGCTTCGCTGCTGGAACGGTCGCGCCGCGTCTTCGACCAGGCGGTGATGCTCAGCGTCCGGGGGGGACGCGCGGAAGAGGCGCTGGACTACGTGGAGCGCAGCCGGTCCTCGTTCTCTCCCGTGGGCCACGCGGCGGACTGGGCGGCCCGGCCGCTCCGGGCGCCCCGCGGCCAGGTGGCGGTGGAGTTCGCGCTGGTGGCCGACACCCTGCTCGCGTGGACGCTGTGGGAAGGAGGGCTGCACCTCACGCGGCGGACCGTGCGCCGCGACGAGCTGGTGCGCAACGTGGAACGGGTGCGCTCCGCGCTGGAGCTCCGCTCGGCTGACGCGGTGGTGCTCCCCGCGCTGGAGGCGCTGTACGACGAGCTGATCCGTCCGCTGCGTCCGCGGCTGGGCCCGGCCGGAACGCCGCTGCTGATCGTGGCGGACGGCGAGCTGGCGGGGCTCCCCGTCGCGGCCCTGCGCGACGCCGAGCGGGGGCGGTTCGTGGTGGAGGACCACCCGGTGCGCTTCGCCAGCAGCCTGCGCGATCCCACGGCGGCGGTGCGCCCCGCCCACGGAGTTCCGGTGACGCTGGTGGCGGATCCCGCGTTCGACCGCCGCGCCTTCCCGGAACTGCAGCGGCTGGCTGGAGCGGCCGCGGAGGTGGATGCGATCGCCGGCCTGTACGCGGACGCACGGGTACTGGCCGGGGCGCAGGCGGACGCAGCGGCCATCCGGGCGTCGCTGCTGCGCGGGGGCGTGGCGCATTTCGCGGGTCACGCCGTGTTCGACGACGCGCGCCCGGAGCGCTCGTTCCTGGTCACCGCGCCGGGGCGCGAAAACGCCTCGCCGCGCATCACCGCGGCGGAGATCGAGCGGATGGACCTGCGCGGGCTACGCCTGGTGGTGCTTTCCGCCTGTCAGACCTCGCGCGCGCAGGCGGGGCGTTCGGGCGGGTTCGCCGGGCTGGCGGGCGCCTTCATGGCGGCCGGGGCGGGCGGCGTGGTGGGGAGCCTGTGGCGCGTGGACGATCACTCCACGCGGGCGCTGATGGAGCGGTTCCACGCCGGCTACCGCCGCTCGGGCGATGCCGCACAGGCACTCCGGCAGGCGCAGCTGCAGATGCTGCGCTCGGACGACGCCTCCCTTCGCTCGCCGGCCGCCTGGGCCGGGTTCCGGTACGCCGGGGGGTAAGCTCCTGCGCCGGTGCAGAACGCGATGGAGATGAACCGCCGGTACGGGCGCTCCGGGAATCCGGGGCGACGGCCGGCCGTACAGGCACTTTGTGCCAATATGCGAGGAGGTACGATGTCGTTCGATCTGCGCATCCGGTTCACCGGGCTGATGATGTGGGTGCCCGAGGGCGAAAAAGCCATGCACGTCCTGCTGCCCGCGATGCCCGATCACGTCCACGGCGGAGACGAGCGCCACGACCACCATCACCGCGAGAAAATGCCACCCCACTTCGCGCGCCTGGTCTATGATGCGGCGTACGAGCTGGCGGACCAGACGCAGCTCTCCCGGGAGTACGTGATGGTGGACCTGACGAACTCGGTTCTGGACTTCACCGAAGTGAGGTCACCCGAGGGGATCGACACCACCCTGCCGGGCGAACTGCCGAACATGGACGCGGTGGCTGAGCCGGTGGAGCGGGGACTGGTGGAGCAAATGCCCGACGAGCGCCTGACCGCACGCATCACCCTGGGGGCCGGGGTGCTGACGGATTACGTGCTGGGCGCACCGTACACGTTCGAGGACCCCGAAAAACCGCAGCGGATCGCGCCGGCCACCGAGTGGACGACGCGGCGCGTGGCCCACGCGGACGCCGAGGGTGACGCCGGGGATCTTCGCGGAGTGGTGGTGCGCCGGGCCGCGGGCGGTGAGCCCCTCCCCACTCTGCATCCGATCGGCCAGACCATCCACATGGAGGTGTTCTACGTCGTAGCGGACTTCCTTCCGCCTCACGACGACCAGCGGTTCAACCCGGAAGACGAGGGAAGCGACGCGCACTTCGGTGCGTACTACCGGCTCTGCCGCCCGGCCGCGGGCGGGCCGCGGCTCCCGCGCGCGAGCACCGCCGTGCCTGTAAAGGTAAGGAACCGGGTGGAACGCGACGGTCCGCAACTGCCGGGTTCCATCTGCGGGCAGGCGAAGGGCACCCTCGCCTAGCCGCGGCCCTCACGGATGCATCAAACAGCGGGGCCCGCCGCCGGAGCGCGGCGGCCCCCGCCATCTACCGGAGCACGACCATGAAGTACCCGGACAAGCTGGACATCGAACAGCGGAACCTTGCGAACGAGCGCCAAGCGCAGCGGGTGGAAGCCGTGCGGCTGATCATGGAGGGCCGCGTCCTGGAAGTGGAACGCGATCGCGACCGCCTGGCGCGCTTCATCGCGCGCCGCGTGGACGTCGGTCTGGACGTCGCCACCGCCATCGCCGGCGGAAAGCGGCTGGAGACGCTGGAGCTTACGCCCGAGCAGGCGGATGCCGCGCGGGATGTCACCGAAATCGACAACTCCGTTCCCGTAGCCTTCGCCGACCGGGCGCGTACCGTCTCGAAAGCGGTCGGGCGGCTGACCACCGGCTCCGGCCGCGCGAAGGGGACCTGCTTCATGATTTCCCCGCGCCTGGTGACGACCGCGGGGCACGTGCTCCCGGACGGTCATGCCGCCTCCCGCCGGCGGGTCGAATTCGATTTCGAACGGAACGGCTCGCGCCTGCAGACGCGGGCGCGGTTCAGTCTCGACCCCGACACCTTTTTCCTCTCACCCCAGCAGCTGCAGTTCGACTGCGCGATCGTCGCCCTGGGCGACAAACTCGAAGCCACGGCGTTCACACCCGGGCACTGCCCGCTCAGCAACCGGGGCAACAAGCACGCGCTGGGGTACGTGGCCAACATCATCCATCACCCGGGCGGAAGGACCAAGCAGCTGGTGCTGCGGGAGAACCGGCTGATCGACCGGCCGGAGGCGCCGGACGACAACAACGCGGTGGAACCGCGCGACTGGCTGCTGGTCTACCGCACCCAGACGGACCCGGGCTCGTCGGGAGCCCCGGTGTTCAACGACGACTGGGACGTACTGGCCGTGCACTTCTGGGGAACGACGCTGCCCCCCCTGGACCTGGGGTGCGGCGTCAGGGTGGCGGACCAGGTGAACCACGGCGTACGCGCCAGCGCCATCTACAACCGGCTGCGGGCGTTGCGCGATCAGCTCACCCCCGACCAGCAGGCATTGCTGGACGAGGCGGCCCCTCCGCCCGGCAACTGACCAGTGATGGTGAACCGCTAGAACGGATGGGCGGAGACATCAGCCACGGGCGTCCCGTCCGTCCCTCCTTCGTGCGAGTCTCTCCGCGCGTCTACTCCAGACAGGGAGACCCGCCGCTACCCCGCGATCTTCCCTGCGAACTCCACGAGGCGGCGGGTCTGGTGGCGGATGGCGGCCTTGATCTCGTCGCTCAGCTCGCCGCCGGTGGCGGTGACGGTGGTGCCGTACGGGTTGCCGCCCGCCGCTTTCAGCACCGGATCCGTGTAGCCCGGCGGCACGATGATGGCGCCCCAGTGCATCATCGTCGTATACAGCCCGATGAGCGTGGTCTCCTGGCCGCCGTGCGCGTTGTTGGCGCTGGTCATGGCCGTGACCGCCTTGTCGGCCAGCTTGCCCTGCGACCACAGCGGCCCCAGCGTGTCGATGAAGGCGCGCAGCTGGCTGGCGGAAACGCCATAGCGCGTTGGGGCGCTGAACAGGTACGCGTTGGCCCACTCCATGTCCGCGGGGGTGACCTCGGGGATGTCGGCGGTCAGCTCGGCCTGGGCGCGCCATGCGTCCTGCCCGTTCACCACCCCCTCCGGCGCCGTTTCGGGCGCCTTGCGCAGGCGCACCTCGGCGCCGGCGGCTTCCGCCGCCTCCACGGCGGTCTGCGCCATCCTGTGGTTGGTTCCGTAGGTGCTGTAATAGACGACGGCGAGACGAACGTTGCTCATTTTGCTCCACTGCGGACGGGCCTGGAATGCCGCGCGACGGCATCCCGACGATTTCGCGAGGCGCGGGGCAGTCGCACGTGCCGTACCGCCCGGCGCGACAGGTGGATGGGAGACCGGCAGGTGTATGGGATCGGCGCCGCGTTCTGGAACCTCGCCGCCAGCTGGTGGGGAATTCCCGTCAGGGATGATTTCGATCTGCCGACGCTGGAATGCGCGGCGGGCGCTATCATCCCTCCGGACGATCAACCCAACGGGAGAGTGAGAGAACGTCAGCCGGGACGGGGTGGACAGCGGTGTGGGGGGATGCTCTACATCGGCCGGGGCTCGCGGTCCTCGAAACATTCCCGGCGGCCGTACGTATCTTCATCCCGCGCCGGCGGAAGGCCCTGCGGGGACACGGGTTGCGTCACCCCGCTTGCGCGGCGCGGCCGGCCGGCGGATACTATGGGCCGGCCCACCAACGGTTTCCCTCCCTGTCAGGAGTTCTCCCGTGGAAGAAACGCACATGGCTCGCGGCGCGGGCGGCACCCCCGGCGGCATCCTGGAGTTCGTCATCGGCGTGGCGCTGGCGAGCGCCGGCGCCTACCTGCTCACCTCGCGGGTGATGGTGACCACGGGTTTCTGGAACTTCTGGGGGCAGAACTCGTTCGGCCTCACGCTGATCCCGCTGATGGTGGGGATCGGGATCGTGTTCTTCAACGGCCGCTCGTTCCTGGGGTGGATGCTGGTGATCGTGGGCTCGGTGATCATCCTGGCCGGCATCATCGCCAACATGAACATCTACTTTCAGCCGACCAGCCTGTTCAACACGGTGATGATGCTGGCGCTGCTGGCCGGCGGCCTGGGACTGGTCGCGAAGTCCGTCCGGGCGCACTGACTCCGGCAGGCGAATCCAGGTAGACACGTCTGAGGCGGAGACGACCGAGGGCGCGGAGACGGTGTCTCCGCGCCCTTCGCGCGTAGATGGGTTCGATGCCGGTTCCTCGCCGTCAGCTCGCCCTGCGCAGGTGCTCCTCCGCCTGGCAGACGGCGTCCTGGCGGGTTTCGATGCGGTCCAGCGCCGCGGACAGCATCTCCCCGATGGAATGGACCGACAGCTCGCGGCCCTCCTGGTGTCCCGCGTGCACGTGCGCCGCCCGCACCAGCGCCGACTGCAGGTGGTCCAGCTCCATGTCCGCCTCGCCGGGTGGAACTGCGGCACGGGGCGCGGACGCAGCACGGGCGTGTGCGCGCGGCGCCGAGAGCGTCAGCCCGCCGGCCAGCGAATTCGCCTGCGCCTCGCGCTGCAGCAGGGTCGCGGAGACGCCGAAGCACTCGCACACGCTGCGGATCACCGCCGTGTGGTCCAGCTGCGTGTTGAAGAGCCGTCCTTTCTTCCTGTGTCGATGATGAGAAAATGTGAGATGACGAGTGGATGAACCGCAGTTCAACCTCCCCCAGGGTTTTTTGGGGGAGGTGCGAGCCTGAGCGAGCGG
>JAHWJJ010000127.1 GCA_019348475.1 Gemmatimonadota bacterium
GCGAGCCTGAGCGAGCGGAGGGGGCGCGGCGCGGATCCGGCCATACCTGCTGAAGCCCTCTCCGCAATCGGGGGTTTCGGTCCCGCCCCCGAAACACGGCGGGTCCGACGGCCGTACACTCGCGCCGCGGGTTGCGTGGGGGGCGTCCACGCGTGAACTTGCAGTCCACCCGCATCACCCCACCCCGCCGGATCACCACGGGAGCAGCGACATGGGCCTCTGGGACTTCATCAAGACCGAGCTCATCGACATCGTCGAGTGGCTCGACGCCACCGGCGACACGATGGTCCACCGCTTTCAGCGGCACGACAACGAGATCAAGAACGGCGCGCAGCTCATCGTGCGCCCCGGCCAGGCCGCCGTGTTCGTTGACCAGGGGCAGATCGCCGACGTGTTCGGGCCCGGGCGCTACGAGCTGAAGACGGACAACCTGCCTCTGCTCAGCACGCTGCGCGGGTGGAAGTACGGCTTCGACTCGCCGTTCAAGGCCGAGGTCTACTTCGTCAGCACGAAGGTCTTTACCGACCTCAAGTGGGGCACCAAGAACCCCATCATGCTGCGCGACCCGGAGTTCGGGCCGGTGCGGCTGCGCGCGTTCGGCACCTACGCCGTAAGGGTGGCCGAGCCCGGCAAGTTCATCGCCCAGATCGTGGGCACCAACGGGGTGTTCACCACCGACGGCATCAGCGACCAGATCCGCAACTTCATCGTCAGCCGCTTTACCGAGGCGCTGGGCGAGGGGAGGATCCCGGCGCTGGACCTGGCGGCCAACTACTCGGAGCTGGGCACGGCCGTCCGCACCGTCATCGGGCCCGAGGTGGGCGAGTACGGGCTGGCGATCACCACCTTCCTGGTGGAGAACATCTCGCTTCCCGAAGAGGTGGAGAAGGCGCTGGACAAGCGCACCAGCATGGGCGTGATCGGCAACCTGGGGGCGTACACGCAGTTCCAGGCCGCCAACGCCATGGAGGCCGCGGCCGACAACCCGGGCGGCGGCGCCGCGGACGGCATGGGGCTGGGGATGGGCTTCGCCATGGCGCAGCAGATGGCGAACGCGTTGGGCCAGAACGCGCACGCCGGACCGCCGCCGCTTCCCGGCGGCGCGCAGTTCTACGTGGCGCTGAACGGCGCCCAGGCAGGGCCGTTCGGAATGGACGCGCTGCGCGGCCACGCCTCCGGCGGCCAGCTTACGCGCGACACGCTGGTGTGGAAGCAGGGGATGGCGGGCTGGTCGCCCGCCGGCGAGGTGTCGGAGCTTCAGCCGCTGTTCGCCGCCGCGCCCCCTCCGCTGCCGCGTTCGTAGGGCGAGCGAGCGGCCCAGATGCCACTGGACGTAGCGGGCGAGCATGCAGAGGAAGACATGCGCCCGGACCCGCGGATCGGTGTGGTGGGTGAAGCGGGCGGACGTCCAGGTCCGCCGCGGGCGTCGAACGACGAGCTTTGCGGCGGGTGACGATCCAGAGGACGCGGGGGCGGCCGACATGCTCGGCCGCCCCCGTGACAACTCCGCCGATGCGGATCGGCTCACGCCCGCACCAGGCGCTTGTACTTGATGCGGTGCGGGATGTCGGCGGCGGCGCCGAGGCGGCGCTTCTTGTCGGCCTCGTACTCGCGGTAGTTGCCCTCGTACCACACCACCTGGCTGTCGCCCTCGAACGCCAGGATGTGCGTGGCGATGCGGTCCAGAAACCAGCGGTCGTGGCTGATCACCACGGCGCACCCCGCAAAGTCCAGCAGCGCCTCTTCCAGCGCGCGCAGGGTGTCCACGTCGAGGTCGTTGGTGGGCTCGTCCAGCAGGATCAGGTTGCCGCCCTCCTTGAGCACCTTGGCCAGGTGCACCCGGTTGCGCTCGCCGCCCGACAGGTTCTTCACCAGCTTCTGCTGGTCGCTCCCCTTGAAGTTGAACCAGCCGCAGTAGGCGCGGCTGTTCACCCTGGCCCTGCCCAGCTCGATGGTGTCTTCGCCGCCGGAAAGCTCCTGCCACACGCTCTTTTCGCCGTCCAGCGAATCGCGGCTCTGGTCCACGTACGCGGGCTTAACCGTGGCCCCCACCTTCAGCGCGCCCGCGTCGGGCGTCTCCTGCCCCGTGATCATGCGGAACAGCGTGGTCTTGCCCGCGCCGTTGGGGCCGATCACGCCCACGATGCCGCCGCGCGGCAGGCGAAAGTTCAGGTCGTCGAACAGCAGCTTGTCGCCGTACGACTTGGCCACGTGGTCCGCCACCACCACGTCGTCGCCCAGGCGCGGTCCGGCGGGAATGATGATCTCGGCCGTGCTGATCTTCTCGCGCTGGTCCGCGTTCAGCAGCTGCTCGTAGCCCTGGATGCGGGCCTTGCTCTTGGCCTGCCGCGCGCGCGGGGCCATGCGCACCCACTCCAGCTCGCGCTCCAGCGTGCGCGTGCGCGCGGACGACTGCTTTTCTTCGCGCCGCAGCCGCTCCTGCTTCTGCTCCAGCCACGACGAGTAGTTGCCCTTCCACGGGATCCCCTCGCCGCGGTCCAACTCCAGGATCCACTCCGCCACGTTGTCCAGAAAGTAGCGGTCGTGGGTGATCGCCACGATGGTGCCCTTGAACGCCCCCAGGTGGTGCTCCAGCCACGCCACGCTCTCCGCGTCCAGGTGGTTGGTGGGCTCGTCCAGCAGCAGCATGTCGGGCTCTTCCAGCAGCACCTTGCACAGCGCCACGCGCCGCTTTTCGCCGCCGGACAGGTTCTCCACGCGGGCGTCGGGCGGGGGCAGGCGCAGCGCCTCCATGGCGATCTCGATCTTGCGATCCAGCTCCCACAGGTTGCCCGCGTCGATCTGGTCCTGCAGGCGGGCCTGCTCCTCGAGCAGCGCGTCGTAGTCGGCGTCCGGCTCGGCGAACGCCACGTTCACCTCTTCGAACCGGCGCATCACCTCGCGCTGGTGGCGGACGGCCTCTTCCACGTTGCCGCGCACGTCGAGCGCGGGGTCCAGCTCCGGCTCCTGCGAAAGGTAGCCGATGCGCGTCCCTTCGGCCGCCCACGCCTCGCCGTTGAAGTCCCTGTCCACCCCCGCCATGATGCGCAGCAGCGAGCTCTTGCCGCTGCCGTTGGGGCCCACCACGCCGATCTTGGCGCCGGGGTAGAAGGAGAGCCAGATCCCCTTGAGGATCTCGCGGTTGGGCGGCACCACCTTGCGCAGCTCCTTCATCACGTAGATGAAGCGCGACGTATCGAGGTTGCTCATCGGTTCCAGGTCGGGATGGATGCGTCAGGGGCCGGCGCGCGCCCCGGTGCAGGTCGTTTGCGGCCGGGAAGATAGCACGCGCGCCCCCGCCGCGGGAGTGCGGGGCTCCATCACCGTTCGCTCAACGCGCGCTGATACCAGATCCTCGGTCTTCTGTGCAGATCCGCCAAAGCCTCACGCGGAGGGCGCGGAGGACACGGAGGACAGACTTGTCCTCTTCTTTTCTCCGCGCCCTCCGCGCCCTCCGCGTGAGACCCGCAGTTCACTGTGGGTGCACGGCAGACCGCATGCGCCGATTGCGCCGGCTCAGCTGCCAGGAGAGGAGCGTGTAGAGCAGCGGATAGGAGAGCGACAGCCACAGCAGCCACGGCGCCACGTCGGGATACTCGGGCAGCATCGCCAGCATCAGCGCCAGCCAGGCGAACGCTCCGAGCAGCAGCGGCACTCGCCACGGGCGGGGCGCCAGGGTGGGGTAGATGAAGCGCACGGGCAGCACCGTCAGCGCCGCGAGTGCGACGATCAACAGCGCGCTCAGCAGCGGATGGAGCAGCCCGGCGTAGAAGGCCACCACGTTCCAGTACGACGGAAACCCGCGAAAGAACCCGCCGCTCTCGTCCTTTGCCCCCGCGTTCGCAAACCCGAAGAGCGACGCGATCATGGCCGGGGCGATCCAGAGCAGCGCGGGGTCCGGCACCCACTCCATCCGCCACACCAGCAGCAGCGGCAGAAAGGTAAAGGTGATGTAGTCGACGATGTCGTCGATCGTCCGGCCGTCGATCTCCGGCGCCGTCCGCTTCACCTGCCACCGGCGCGCCAGAAAGCCGTCCGTCGCATCCACCACCGTCGCCGCGGCAAAGAGGGCGAAGACGATGCGCGGGTCCGGGCGCACCGCGAAGATCTCCGCCGCCGCCAGCGCCGCCAGCACGATCCCCGACGCCGTGTACAGGTGCACGGCGTAGCCGCGAACCCGCTCCCCCGCCGACGGCCGCGCGTCCGCCGAACCGCTCACTCGCGCCCCGGCCGGTCGTCGCCGGTGGCGGCGGCTTCGGCCTGCGCCTCCAGGCGGTCCTCGGCGCGCTCGCCGTCGCCCGCCTCCTCCTCCGGCTCGGGCTGCGCGGCCTCGGCATCGGGCTCGTAGCTCAGCTCGATGAGCATGGGATAGTGATCGGAGCCGATCCTGGGCAGCCGCCGCAGCTCCACCAGGCGAAAGTGGTTGGAGTGGAACACGTGGTCCAGCGGGTAGCGAAAGACGGGATTCTTGGCGTTGTAGCTGTTGTAGAAGCCCCGCCCCCGCCGCGGGTCGAGCAGCCCGGAAAGGCGGATGAACAGCTCGCTGGTGGGCGACCACGCCACGTCGTTCAGGTCGCCCGCCACCACGGTGGGACGGTCGGCGGCATCGCCGATGGCGTTGCCCACCACCACCAGCTCCGCGTCGCGGGGCGTGCTGTCCTGGTCGCGGATGGGCTCCGGCGGGCGGGGGTGAATGCCGTGCAGAAACACGTGCACGCCGCCGGGCAGCTCCAGCACCGCGTGCACCGAGGGGATGTCGTCCTGCACCAGGAACTCGCAACGCGCCTCCAGCAGCGGCAGGCGCGAGAACAGCATCATCCCGTACCAGTTCTCCTGCGGCTGGCGCACCACGTGGGGATAGCTGGGCGCCAGCGGCCCCAGCGCCCGCGCCCAGACGGCATCCGTCTCCACCGCCAGCACCACGTCGGGCGCGGCCTCCTCGATCACCCGCAGCAGCCGCTCGTGCTCGGTGTTCTCCATCTGCACGTTGGTGATCAGCAGGCGGAACGACGGGTGCCGGCGCGTCTCCAGCGACCGCCCCTTCGCCGAGCCGACGGTGCTGCGCTGCACCTGGGTGCGCGCGAGCGGCGTGTAGGGAAAGATCTTGCGCGCCTGCCAGAGCGCCGTGGCCGCCGCCGTGGCCAGGAACGCCCACTCCAGCGCGCCCCCGCGAAAGAACGCGGCCGCGTACACCGCGCCCGAAAGCGAGGCCAGCGCGGCGATCTGCAGCCGGGGAAAGTCCCACAGCCGCACCATCCAGTGCGAGCCGGGGAACAGGCTGAGCGCCGTCAGCAGCGCCGCCAGCACGCCCAGGCCAACCGTGACCCACTGTGCGACGAGCATTCAGGCGGATGGGCGGCGGTGGATGGAGGGTGATCGCGCGCTGCACATGCGTACCTCGTGCCATTCATCCCTGGTCGCGGGATCGTTCCGGGCAGACGCGGTGGAGCAGACCGGCGTCACACCCTGGCCGGACCGGGCGTTCTCCGGGCACGTACGGATGGCGATCGGCTCCCCTGCGCGGAGGAAGCTTGCGATGACGCGTTCTGTTCGGAACGGCGTGGTGGCGGGATGCCTGGGGCTGCTCGCCGCCTGTGGGAGCGATCCCACCGGGATCGAGGGCAAGCGGATGGAGCTGGAGGACGCCCGGCGGCTGTGGCAGGCCCAGGGCATCGACGACTACCGCATGACCGTGCGGCTGACCGGCGCCTGGTTCGGCGGCGCGGCGGTGATCCGGGTACGGGACGGCGTACCGGTCTCCGTGCAGCCGGTCAACGCCGGCCAGGGCGTTACGGCCGAGACGTTCGCCTCGTACGACACGGTGGAGGAGCTCTTCGCGATCGTGGAGCGCGCCGTGGCGGAGGGCGCACACCGGCTGGACGCGGAGTACCACGCCCGCCTGGGCCTGCCCGTGAACGTCTTCGTCGATCCGATCCAGAACGCCATCGACGAAGAGCACGGGTTCGTCGTCGAGGTGTTCGAGCCCCAGTAGCGGTCATCCGCGCGACGGTTTCGCCCGGGCACCCTGGGCGCCCGCCGCTGCACGCCGCAGGGCAGAGGAAAGCAGCTCGACCTCCCCCGGCAGTTTCGGGGAAGGTGCGAGCCTAACAAGCGAGCGGAGGGGGCGCGGCGCGATCCGGCTATACCTGCTGAAAGCGTGTTCGCACGTCGCGGCTTTTCCATTCAGGGATTCGGCGTCCCGCGTCACAGCGTGTGGAAGCGCTCCTTGATCTCGTTCACCAGGTCGATGTAGGCGGGACGCTCGCGGATGTCGGGCTGCCAGGCGAGCCCCTTCTCGATCAGGTCGATGGTTTCCACGATGCGCGCGCCGGGGATCACGTTGCCCGCCGCGTCGCGGTCGCGGCCCATCAGCCAGATGGTGTCGGACACCGCCACCGCGGCCGAGACGTCGTGCGTCACCACCAGGATGGTGTTGTGCTCGTGCGTGCGGCTGACCTCCAGGATCAGCTTCTGCACGTTCTCCTGCTGCACCACGTCCAGCCCCGAAAACGGCTCGTCCATCACCAGGTACAGCTCCGAGCACAGCAGCTGCTGGGCGATGGCGATGCGCTGGCGCTGCCCGCCGGAAAGCTGCACGGGAAACTTGTCCGCGTGCGCCGCCAGCCCGAAGCGCTCCAGGTACTTCATGGACGCCTCGCGCGCCTGCGCCGGCTTCATCCCCGCCTGGCGCGCAGCGATCACCAGGTTGCCCAGGACCGAGCGGTGCTCCAGCAGCACGTAGTTCTGCGCCACCACGCCCACCAGCCCGGGCTGCGCCGGCAGCGCCCGATCCCCGATCCGCACCGTCCCCCTGTCCGGCTTCAGCAGCCCCGCCAGCACGTGGAACAGCGTGGTCTTGCCGATGCCCGACGGGCCCAGCATCCCCACCACCTGCCCCTGCTGCATCCCGGGGCGCACCAGGTCGTGCACCTGCGCCGAAAGGTCGCGCAGCACCGTCACGCCGCCGCGGACCACCGTCACGTTCTGCAGGTCCAGCAGCACCCCGCCGCGCGTGTACTCCATCGTCTCCGTCACCGCCCCTACCTCCGCACCGTGGCGAGCGCCGCGTGCGGCACCACCGTGGCCTTTAGCCAGGCCAGGAACGCGTCCTGAAAGAAGCCCGCGAGCAGAAACACGATCTGCACGGCGATGATGGCCGCCAGGTTGAAGTGCTTGTTCTGGTCCATGAGCAGGGCGCCGATGCCGCCTTCGCTGCGGCTGATCCCCTCCACCATGGTCAGCATCATCCACCCGATGGCCGCGTTCTGCCGCAGCACGTCCAGCGTCACCCCCATCTGCCCCAGCACGATCACCTCCCACACCACGCGCCACTCGCCCATGCGCAGCGTGCGCGCGTGGTCCAGCTTTTCCCGCGGCACCGACGCCACCACGTCCACCATGGACGTCAGAAAGAAGGCGGAGATGCCGAACACCAGCAGCGACACCTTCAGCGGCCGCCCGCCCCCCACCATCATGGTGAAGATGAAGGTAAGGCCCACCAGGCTGAGGAAGCGCGCGCGGGTGAGCGCCAGGATGAACGGCCGCACCGCCGCCACCACGGTAAGGTAGGCCAGCCCCAGCGAGATGACGGTGGCGATCACCAGCGACTGCGCGAACAGCCCCAGGCTGGTGGCCAGTTCGGCGATCAGCCCCTGGCTGGAGATCATCTGCCCCATGGCGTCCAGCACGCGCCCGGGCTTGGGAAAGAAGGCCGGGGCCACCATCCAGGCCAGCAGCACCAGCACCGTCCAGAGCGCGACGAGCATCCAGTACGCGCTGGCGGGGACCCACTGGTTCGGACGCAGCGCGGGACCGAGAGAAGCCATGGGGGCGGAGTGCGTGAGTGCGGGAGTGCGAAAGTGGACGAGTGGCGAGTGCCGAGTGCCCAGTGCCGAGTGCCGAGTGCCCAGCGCCGAGTTTCCTTCGCACTCGGCACTGGGCACTATCTACTCGGCACTGCCGTCTCAGCTGCCGATCACGATCTCCACGCGCCGGTTCGCCGCGCGGCCCGCCTCGGTGCGGTTGCTCTCCACCGGCTGCGTGGCGCCGTGCGCGAACACCCGCACGCGCCCCGGCGGGAAGGTGCTGGCCGAACGGCGCTCCAGCCACTGCTTCACCGCCAGCGCGCGGTCCTCGGACAGCTGCTGGTTGGCGGCCGGATCGCCCACGTTGTCGGTGTGGCCGTGCACCTCCACCGCCAGCGAGTTGATGGAAAGCACGTCGAACAGCTCCTGCAGCTGCCGTTCAGTCTGCGGCGTGAACTGCGCCGAGCCGGTGGCGAAGGTGATCTGGTAGTTGCGGCGGCCCACCACGCGCGTCACGGGGGTGTTGGCGCCCGCGTACGTCTGCGTCTCGGCCCGGCCGCCCTCGCCGCCGGCCTTCGCCGCCACCGCGCGCAGGTAGCTGGTGTCGACGATGCTGTCGTACGCCGGGACGCGGGGCACCAGGTCCGGGTACTGCTGCGTCACGATCTTGCCGAACACGGTGTACGTCGCGCGGAAGCGGCTGGTCTCGGGCGTGGTCCCCGGCGCCAGGCCGAACAGCAGGAGGTTGTCAGCCAGGTTGTTGGCCTTGCTGCCGCCCAGCTCCACCGGCACCCCCTGCTTGTCGGGCTCGGTGACGCCCTTGTAGTACTTTTCCCAGTACGCCGCGTCGGCGCCGGCTTCCTGGTAGATCTCCTGGCTGATCTCCGCCGCGCGCGACAGCGCCTGCGGGTGCGCCAGCACCTGGTCGCCGCCCTGCGTGAAGGCGGTGAGCAGCTTCTCCACCGTCTCGCGGTTCTGCTGGTTCCACTTGCGGACGCCGATGAGCACGTGCGGCATCTGCGAGCTGTATTCCTTCGTCGACACCACGGAGACCAGCCCCCCCCGCTCGCGCGCCGCCGTGACGTCCGCGGGCGTCCAGGTGACGATGCCGTCGACGCACACCCGCTTCGTCTCGCCCGTGCGCCGCCCGTCGTTCACCACCGGGCGCTGCTCGCAGTAGTTGGACACGTACTTCTCGGCCGCGTCCACGTAGCTGCTGGTGTTCACCCAGTTGACGGCGTTGGGGTCGTAGGTGCGCTCGTCGGGGTTGTTGGGGATGCCGTTGTCGCCCATGAAGCGCTGGGCGATGTTCCAGTCGCCGTCGCGCAGCACGCCGGCCACCAGCGCCCCCCGCATGCTCTGCGGGTTGTCGCGCCACGGCTGCGGGCCCATCAGCTTGTCCTCGCCGCGCGAGTAGCCGCACGAGCCCACGATCTCCGCCCGGTACTCGGGGCCGAAGCTCTGCGTCAGCTGCTCGTTCAGCGCCGCGAGGAAGGCCCCCGCGCCGTCGCCCATGATGCCGATGAAGTGGACGCCGTCGCGCGGCTGCGCCTGCCCGTTGTGCAGCCCCTGCGCAAGGCGCGTGAGCTGCGCCATCAGCTGGCTGTTGTCGTCCTGCCGGCTGATGAACACCTTGATCCCCTGCTTCTCCATCAGCGAGCCCCGGGTGGTCACAGGGCCGCCGTTGGCGTACAGGCACCCCATCTGGCTGTTCCACGCCCAGAAGTTGATGCGCACCTCCGGCGCGCCGGGGAGCGCCGCCGGCCGGTCCGACGGGAGCCCGGCGAACTCGGCGTCGCTCTGGCTCTGCTCCGTGGCCGCGTCGAGCCCCTCCACCCGTTCCGGGACGAAGGAGCGCAGGATGGTGCGGCCGTAGCCGTTCTGGGCCGCGAAGCGCAGTCCCAGCCCGATGATGAGGATGACGACCAGCCCGCCCAGCACGCGGACGGTCTTCTGACCGGTCGAAGTCAAACGCATGGATGGAGTGCGAGTTCAGGTTCAGGGCGGCCGGCCGCGCGCGCGGCCGGCGGATGGGGGACGGGGCGCTCAGCCGCCCTTGCTGCGCAGCTTGCCGCGCCAGCGGTCTTCGGGGTTGGCGCCCATGGGCGTGCCCCCGGCAATGCCGGTGCTGAAGCCGGCCAGCGGGTCGCCCGCGCCCACCGCGCGGGGCGGCGCCGCGTCTGCCTGCTCGGCTGCGGACACCTTCTTTTCCGCCTCGGCCAGCTGGGCCAGGCCGTCCTGACGGAAGGCCATCTGGTTCAGGTCCACGGCGTGGTCGAAGTCGGTCAGGTCGATCAGCGTCTGCAGCTCGCCCAGGCGCTTTTCGTAGTC
>JAHWJJ010000486.1 GCA_019348475.1 Gemmatimonadota bacterium
GACGGGCGCGGCGGCTTCGGCGCCGGCCTGGGCGGCGGCCGGTTCGGCGCGCTCTTCGGCGGGGGGCAGGTCTTCGCGCTTGCGGCGGCGGCGGCCGCCCACCGGGGCCTCGGCCGCGGCCGGGGGTGCGGCGATGTCGTGGCCGTGGCGGCGCTCGCGCTCGACCACGGTGCGCAGGCGCGCCACGTGTTCGTCGGCCAGGTCGCTCATGTGGCTGCGCACGGGCACGTCCATCTCCCGGAGGAGGTGCACCAAGGCCTCAGCCGGAACGTCCAGCTCCTTGGCGACTTCAAAGACTCGCATCAGTACGGCTCTCCTCCTCCACGGTCCTGCGGCTGTGTCGGCGCGGCGGCCAGTTCCATGGCGCGCCTCGCGAAACTCGGGTCTATGATTCCGACGGCCGAAACGGGGCCTTTGCCCAGCGCGGCACCCAGGTCGGCCTGGCTGGAGCGAACGGCGAACGGGATCCCGCGCGCCTGCAGCAGCGGGACCAGCTTGCGTGCCTGCGTGGGCGAGGCGTCGCCGGCCAGCACCGCCGCCGCGACCTTTCCGTCGCGGGCGGCGCCGCGCACCATGTCCGTGCCCGTGACAAGGGCGCGTGCGCGCGCCGCCAGCCCCAGCAGGGACAGCAGCGCGCGCTCGGACGCGCCGGCACCGGACCCGGGCGCGCCCTCCACCCGGCTATTCCGAACCCGGCAAGTTCTCCGAATCGGACCCGAAAGTCAAGTCCGCAGCGGCCTCTGCGCCACCTTCCACGTGCCCGGCGGGGCGCGGAGACCCCTCGCCGCCCGCGTCCTCGAACGCTTCGCCCCCCTCACCCGCTTCGGCCGCGGCGCCTTCGTCCTCCTCGTCCTCCACCGTAAGCCGTTCGATCTCGGCCATCAGCCGGTCCGCCTCGTCGGCACCCAGCCCCGGGATGCGCAGAAAGTCCTCGCGCTCCATGTCGATGACGTCGTAGAACGTGCTGTAGCCGGCGGCCTCCAGCGCAGCCAGGGTGGCGGGGGCCAGGTCCAGGTCGCGCAGCGAGAAGTCGGCATTGTCGTACTCGCCCTCTTCGCCGCCCCCGCCAAACAGCGCCGCCTCGGCGCCGCGCTCCAGCCACTCGCGGCTGCCGAAGAGGTCCAGCTGCCACCCGATGAGCTGAGACGCCAGGCGGACGTTCTGTCCGTTGCGGCCGATGGCCAGCGACAGCTGGTCCTCGTCCACGATGGCCGTCATCGTCCGCGTCTCGTAGTTGCTGATCACCTTGGCCACGCGGGCCGGGGCCAGCGCGCGCTTGGCGTAGATCTCGGGGTCCGGATGCCAGGGGACGATGTCGATGCGCTCGCCGCCCAGCTCCTGCACCACGGCGCGCACGCGCGAGCCCTTGAGCCCCACGCAGGCGCCCACGGGGTCGATGGACTCGTCGCGCGAGCTCACGGCGATCTTGCTGCGAAAGCCCACCTCGCGCGCGGCGCCGCGGATCTCCACGATCCCCTGCTGGATCTCCGGCACCTCCAGCTTGAAGAGCGCGGCGACGAACAGCGGGTCGGCGCGGGAAAGGATCAGCCGCGGGCCCTTGGGCGTCTCCTCCACCTTCTTGAGGACGGCGCGGATGGGGTCGCCCTGGCGAAACCGCTCGCGCGGGTTCTGCTCCTTCCAGGGGATGATGGCGTCGGCGTCGCGCGAGCGGTTGAGCATCAGCACCAGCTTACCGCGCTCCACCTGCTGCGTTTCGCCGCTCAGCAGCTCGCCCACGCGGTGCTCGTACTCGTCGCGGATCTTCTGGCGCTCGCCCTCGCGCACCCGCTGCAGGATGCGCTGCTTGGCGGCCATGACGGCGTTGCGGCCGAAGTGCGCGAACTCCACCGGCACTTCCAGGATGTCGCCCACCTCGAACTCGGGGTCGTCCCAGCGCGCCTCTTCCAGCAGGATCTGCCGCGACGGGTCTTCCACCTCGGCCACCACCTCCTTGAGGACGGTGATGCCGATCTTGCCGGTGTCCTCGTCGATCTCGATCTCCGCCTCGACGTTGGGGCCGTAGCGCTTGGCCAGGGCGGCCAGAATGCCGTCCTTGATCAGGTCGTGCAGCTCGTCGCGCGAGATGGCCTTGTTGGCCGTCATCTCGCGGAACGCCGCGAGGATCTGGGTTGCGTTGCTCATGTTGGCCGTTGTCCGTTGTCTGTCAGTTGAGCGCGCGGGGAATGCTTCAGCGGCCCTTCCCGCCGCGCTCCCAGCGGTAGACCAGGTTGCCCCGGTCGATCTCCGCCAGCGGAATTTCCACCTCGTCTCCATCGCCCAGGCGCAGCGCCACGCGGCGGTCGCCTTCCTCGCCTCGCAGCCCCAGCAGCGTGCCCTCCAGCCGCTTCGCGCGCCCGGCCAGCGGCTCGCGCCCCTTCACCGCCACCTCGGCACCGGCGAAGCGGTCCCAGTCGCGGGGGCGCACCAGCGGGCGCTCCACGCCGGGGGACGAGACCTCCAGCACGTATCGGTCGCTGAGCCCCTCGCGGGCGTCCAGCCAGGGCTCCAGCGCGCGGCTGACGGAGGTGCAGTCGTCGATGGAGAGGGCGGGCTCGCCGGGCTTGCTGTCGGGGCGGTCCAGGTACAGGCGCAGGATGGGGCGGGCGCGGCTTCCCGCCTGCTCCAGCTCCACCATCTCGTAGCCCATCTCCGCCACGCGCTGCTCCACCTCGCGCGCCAGGGACTCGTCGTGCACCGCCGCCTCCGCCGTCCGGGTGTGTTTGGGCAAATAAAAAAGCGGGGCCAACCGCACCCCACTTCAGTCTCGCGAAACCGCCGCGGGGGCGTTCGCAGGCCATGGCCCCGCGCGGACTATAGGCGCGGCGGGGGCGGCGCGCAACTTTGGTGAAGGGGTGAAGGGGTGAAGGGGTGAAGGGGTGAACGGGTGAAGGGGTGTAGGGGTGAAGGGGTGACGGGGTGAACGGGTGAAGGGGTGTAGGGGTGAAGGGGTGAAGGGGTGGAAGGGTGATGGGGTGAAGGGGTGAAGG
>JAHWJJ010000128.1 GCA_019348475.1 Gemmatimonadota bacterium
CGCTCTCGACGCCAAAGCGCCGGCTTACGCGCCCAGGGGCGAACGTGCGGAGGGAGGAGCGGGAGGAGGATATGATCCAGGGTGCGGACCGGCCGGAGACGCTGGACCACGCGGTGCGCGTCGTGGCCAAGGCGGTGGAGGTGGGCGGGGTGCTGATGCTGGTGGTGGCGGCGCTCGTCGCGAGCGGCCTGCTTTTTCGCGACTGGCGGCGGGCGGGGGCGTTCGGCCCGGCGTACAAGGCCTACCGCCGCAACCTGGGCAGGGGCATCCTGCTGGGGCTGGAATTCCTGGTGATCGCCGACATCATCCGCACCGTCGCGGTAGAGCCCTCGTTCAACAACCTGGGCGTGCTGGCGATCATCGTCCTCATCCGCACCTTCCTCAGCTTCGCGCTCGAGGTGGAGATCGAAGGCCGCTTTCCCTGGAACGCGGCCGAGAAGGAGGACCGCAGCCCCGGCGTGCACGAGGGGGTGTAGGCCCTCCTCCCGCGGACCCGCGCCGGGGGGAGGCGAGAAACCCGGCTTTCTACCCGATCAGGGCCGACGCGGCGACGATGGCGGCGCCGCCGGCCAGGGTGATGCTGAGGTTGTCGTCCAGCGGCAGGGGGGCGAACTCCACCGCCGCGGCAACCAGCGCGGCGAAGACGGCGGCGGCCAGCGGGACGGCGGCGGGCGCGAGCATCCACATCCCCACCCCCACCGCCAGGTCGGTCGCCAGCCCCGCGCCAAAGCCCTCCCAGCTCTTTCCCCAGCGCGTGCGGTGCCGCCCCCAGCGCTTGCCCACCAGCGCCGCGGCCGCATCGCCCAGCCCGTTGAACAGCATCGCCGCGACCGCTACGGGCCGGGGAAAGAGGACCACCGCCGCCGCGTAGGCGACGGCCATCCACGTGGCGCCCGCCAGGCCGCGCCGCTCGTGCGGGCGCAGCATGGTGCGCGTGTGGCGCAGAAAGTGGTAGCGGAAGGGGCGGATGCGGTGCCGCGCCAGGTCGATGGCCACGGCCACCGCGGCCACCGGCACCAGCAGCGCGATGGCGGCCGGGCGCGGCAGCAGCCACACCAGCAGCGGCACGGCGGCCGAGGCGACGTGGATCGCCTTGCGGGCCAGCTCGCGCTTCATCCGCGGCGGCGGATCCGGGGGAGGGGACGCATGCGCGGCAAGCTAGGCCCTCACCCGCCGCCAAGGAAGCCGGCGAGCAGCTCGGTCACGCGCTCGGCGAACTCCGCGGCCACCCAGTGGCTGGCCTGGGGCAGGCGTTCGACCCGGATCTCTGGCACCCACGGCTCCAGCCCCTCCGTCATCTGCACGCGCAGCGCCTGGTCGCGTTCGCCCCAGATCAGGAGCGTGGGATGGGGGATGGTGCGCGTGGGCGGCCGGGGGTAGCGCGCGGCGGCACGGTAGTAGTTGATCATCGCCGTCAGCGCGCCCGGGCGCGCGGCGGCCTCCCTGTACCGGCGCAGGTCGTCGTCGGCGAAGGCGCCGGGGCGCACGGACTCCGCGCGAAAGATGGACTCCAGCAGCCGGAACCCGTTGGCGCGGAGCGCCATCTCCGGCAGCACGGGGAGCTGAAAGGCCATGGCGTACCAGGACCGGCGCATCTGGTCCGCGGTGCGGATCTCCCGCCGGAACGCCCTGGGATGGGGCGCGTTGAGCACCGCCAGTCGCTCCACGCGCTCGGGCGCCTGCATCGCCAGCCACCAGGCGATGACGCCGCCCCAGTCGTGCCCCACCACGTGCGCGCGCTGCGCCCCCGTGTGGCGGATGAGCGCCTCCACGTCCGCCACCAGCGTGCGGATGCGGTACGCGCCCACCCCGCGCGGCTTCTCGGACAGGTTGTAGCCGCGCAGGTCCGGCGCGATCACCCGAAAGCCGGCGTCCGCCAGCGGCTGGATCTGCCGCCGCCACCCCCACCAGAACTCCGGGAACCCGTGCAGCAACACCACGGGCATCCCCTCCCCCGCCTCCACCCAGTGCAGCCGCACGCCGTTCACCCGCGCCTCCCGGTGCGTCCACCCCGCCTCCGTCTCCATCCCCATCGGCACCCCCACGTTCGTGCGGTTCGTCGTCCTCGATCCGGGCCGGAGCAACGACGGGGCCGCAAGCGCGCCGGCACTCCGGCTCCCGGCTCGCCCCTTTCGTTGTCCGGACGGGCAGCGATCTTGTACACGCGTCCGCATCATCCATCCACCGCCCGTGTGGCGCATCCGCCGCGCGCGCGACTCCAGACGTCGGCGAAAGATGAGCGATTCCATGCCGGGCGCGGAGGTCCTGCACACCTCCGTCGGGGATTTTCCGCTGCACGAGTACCGGCTGGGGCTGGGCGGGCGGGAGTGGAGGATCCTGCACACCGAGTCGGTGCTGAGCCGCGACGACGAGGCGCACTTTCTCCTGGAGCTCAAGGACCGCCTGCCGTACGGCGTGGTGCTGTGGCCGGCCGCCATCGCGCTGGCGCACGAGGTCGCCGCGCGCGCGGACGAGCTGCGCGGGAAGCAGGTGCTGGAGCTGGGCGCGGGCACCGGGCTGCCGGGGATCGTCGCGGCGTCGCTGGGCGCGCGGGTGGTGCAGACGGACCGGCAGGAGGTGGCGATGGCCGTCTGCCGCCGCAACGGCGAGCGCAACGGGGTGGACTCCATCGAACACCGGCTGGTGGACTGGACGGAATGGGACGATTTGCGGCGATACGACTGCATCATCGGCTCCGACATCCTGTATGGCGAGTCCGTGCATCCGCACCTGCGGCGCATCTTCCAGGGCAGCCTGGCGCCGGGCGGGCGCATCCTGCTCTCCGATCCGTTCCGCGCCACCAGCTTAAAGCTGCTGGAAGCGCTGGAGGCGGAGGGGTGGAAGATCGGCTTGAGCAAGTGGAGCGTGGGCGAGGAAGAAACGCCCCGGCCCATCGGCGTGTTCGAGGTGCAATCACCCGATCCGGGGGAGGCACCATGACCGGCACCACGGATCCGCACCGAATGGGCCGCGACCGGCGAGGTGCAGACCGCGCGCCGCAGGCCCCGCTTTCCCAGTGGTGCTTCCGGCTACCATCGCATGGTCGTGGCCGCGGAGCCCTGATGCCGTGTTCCCGGCTCGATGTGCAGCACGGGATGGATTGACAGCATCACACGGAGGACAGGAGGAGTGTTGGCGCGCCTCTATGTACCTCGGTGCCCTGCGTGCGAAGCTCCCGCCCCATCGGCCGGTTCGATCTGACGCCCCCGGCCTGACCAGCGGGGCCCCGCCCGTCGCCGTGGGCGTTGAACCGTTCCCGCGCGCGAGCCCGGCGGACCGGTTCACCCGTTCACCCGTTCACCCGTTCACCCGTTCACCCTCCTCGCCCACCCTCTGAACAAAACTCTTGCGCACCGTGCCAATACGTATTAGCTAATACGTATCATCATATGCCTACCCGCCGAGCCGACTCCGCCCGCCCCGCCACCACGCACGACGTTGCCCGACGGGCGGGCGTCTCGCAGGCGACCGTGTCGCTGGTGCTGGGGGGCAACCCGCGGGCGAGGGTGTCGGCGCAGACGCGCGAGCGGGTGGTGCGGGCGGCGGGGGAGCTGGGGTACCGGCCCAACCTGGTGGCGCGGGGGCTGGTGCAGCGGAAGTCGTACGCCATCGGGGTGATGGTGCCGGACCTGAGCAACCCGTTCTTTCTGGACGTGGTGACCGGCGTGCAGCGGGTGGCGGCGGAGGCGGGGTACGCGGTGCTTCCCGGCGACGTGCGCGAGGTTTCGCCGCAGCGGCACCTGGAGGCGCTGCGGGCGCGGCAGGTGGACGGGGTGATCCTGGACGGGTTCGGCGCGCTGGCGCTGCACGAGGGGGCGCTGAGCGGGATGAAGGTGGTGCTGGTGGACGAGCCGTCGGAGCGCTGGCCGGGCGTCGCGAGCGACGCGGTGGGGGCGGGGCGGCTGGCGGCGGAGCACCTGCTGGGGCTGGGGCACACGCGCCTGGCGTTCGCGGGCCCCGCCAGCGACGTGCACGGGCTGCGGATGCGCGAGCGCGGCTTCGTTCAGGCGCTGCGCCAGGCGGGGGTCGCGCTTCCGTCCGAGCGCCTGCGCCGCGTTCCGCCCACGGTGAGCGGCGGCCTGGCGGCGATGAAGTCGCTGCTGGGCCTGCCACCGGCGCAGCGCCCCACCGCCTGCTTCTGCGCCGTGGACCTGGTGGCGGCGGGGGCGCTCAAGGCCTGTCTTACCGCCGGGGTGGCGGTACCCGGCGCGATGTCCATCGTGGGGTGCGACGACGTGGAGCTGGCGCGCGTGCTGACCCCCGAGCTGACCACCGTGCGCGTCCCCGCCCGCGAGCTGGGCGCCCGCGCCGCCCGCCTGCTGATCCGCCAGCTGGACGACGAGGGAGGTTCGGCGCCCCGCGCCGGCAGGCCGCTCCCCGTGAAGCTGGTGGTGCGCGGGACGACGGGCCCGGTGTGAAGAGGGAATAGGGAATAGGGAATAGGGAATAGCCTGCAACTGCAGGGGATCGGCCACGAAAACCCGAAGTTTATACCCTCTCCCGCTTGCGGGAGAGGGTGCGAGCGTGACCGAGCGGGTGAGGGCCCCTGCGCGGAACCGTCCGACCGCCACCACTTTCGCACTTTCGCACTTTCGCACTTTCGCACTTTCGCACTTTTCGCACTCACGCACTCACGCACTCACGCACTGTGTCCCGCAACGCCGTCATCGCCGGAACCGGCAGCTACGTCCCCGGGCGGGTCGTCACCAACGCGGAGCTTTCCGCCGCGCTGGGTGAGGACGTGGACGACTTCGTCCGCAACACGCTGGGGATCCGCGAGCGCCGCTGGTGCGCCGACGGCGAGTCCACCGCGGACCTGGCGGAGCAGGCGGCCCGGCGGGCGCTGGACGACGCCGGGATCGGCGCGGCGGACGTGGACCTGCTGATCGTATCCACCGACACGCCGGAATACGTCTCCCCCGCGACCGCCTCCGTGCTGCACGGGCGGCTGGGGATGCGCGCCGACGCGGGGACCTTCGATGTCAACAGCGCCTGCGCCGGCTTCGCCACGGCGCTGGACGTGGCGTGGAAGTACCTGCGCGCCGACGAACGCTACCGGCGCGTCCTGGTCGTCGCCGTCTACGCGATGAGCAAGTTCCTGGACCGCGCGGACAAGAAGACGGTCACCATCTTCGCCGACGGCGCGGGGGCCGTCGTCCTCCAGGCCTCCGACCAGGCGGGGATCCTGGCGTCGGAGCTGGCGGCGGACGGTTCGCTCTCGGACGGGATGGGCGTGTTCGCAGGCGGCACGGCCGAGCCCATCGACCGCGACGTGCTGGAGAGCGGCGTCCGCAACCGGCTGCGCTTCGTCCGCAAGTATCCCAGGGAAGTGAACGAGGAGGGGTGGCCGCGCATCGTCCGTTCCGTCCTGGGCCGCGTGGGAGCGAAGGTGGAGGACGTGGACCTGTGGCTGTGGACGCAGGTGAACCGATCCACCATCGTAGGGGTGATGGGGCGGCTGGGCGAGCCGATGGAAAAGGCGCACACGGTGATGGACAAGTGGGGCTACACCGGCAGCGCCTGCCTTCCCATGGCGCTGGACGACGCCGCGCGCGCCGGCCGCCTGCACCCCGGCGACCTGGTCGTCCTCACGGGCTCCGGCGCGGGACTGTCGATGGGGTGCGTGGCGCTGCGCTGGACGCGGAACGGGGGGAACGGCCATGGCTGAGACGGCCGTCACCACGTTCCTGGACCGCGTCCGCGCGGACGGCGGCCGGCCGGCGCTGCGCGTGCTGGCCGCCGGCGGCGCCGCGCGCGACCAGGTGTGGACGTGGCGCGAGTGGGCGGAGCTCTCGCGGGCCTTCGCCGCCGCGCTGGTGGCCGCGGGGCTGCGCCCCGGCGAACACGTGGCGGTGCTGGCGGGGAACGGGGTGGAGTGGCCGGTGGCCGACCTGGGGGTGATGATGGCGGGCGGCGTCTCCGTCGGCGTCTACCCCACCAGCGCGCCGGGGCAGGTGCGGCAGGTGCTGGCGGACTGCGGCGCCGTGGCCGTCGTCGTCGACACCGCCGCGCAGCTGGAGAAGGTGCGCGCCGTCCGCCCCCACGTCCCCGCGCTGCGCACCGTCGTCGCCACGGAGGCGGACGGGGAGATGGACGTGCTCTCCTGGGCGGAGTGGATCGCCTCCGGCTCCGCGGCGCTGGCGGCGGTCCCGCAGATCGGCCACGAGCTGGCGGCGCGGACGAACGGCGCGGGGGCGGACGACACCGCGCTCCTCATCTACACCTCCGGCTCCACCGGCGAGCCCAGGGGCGCCGCCATCTCGCACCGCTCGCTGCTGGCCTCGGCCGCCTCCATCCGCGACACGCTGGGGCTTCGCCACGGCGACACCGCCCTCTCGTTTCTCCCCTTCTGCCACGCCGCGGAGCGCATCTTCGGGCTCCACACCCGCATCGTGGTGGGGATGCAGGCGGGGCTGGTGGCGGACCACAACCGCGTGTGGCAGGCGGCGCAGGCCTTCCGCCCCACCCTCTTCGGCGGGCTCCCGCGCTTCTACGAGAAGGCGGCGGAGGCGCTGCAGGGCGAGCAGGCGGCGGCCGAGGGGGCGGAGCGCGCGCGGTGGGAGCGGACGCTGGAGCTGGGGCGCGAGCGCTCGCGCCTGGTGCGCGCGGGCAAGCCCGTTCCCGCCGTGCTGGAGGAGGAGTGGACGGCGGCCGGCGCGCCCCTGCTGGAGCGCGCGCGCGGCGTGTTCGGCGGGGCGCGGCTGGCGACCAGCGGGGGCGCGGCGCTCCCGGTGGACGTCAGCGAGTACCTGGACGCGCTGGGGATCACCGTCCTGGGGGGATACGGCCTGACCGAGCACCTCTGCGCCGCCTTCAATCGCCCGCACCGCTACGCCTTCGACACCGCCGGTCCGCCGATGGTGGGGACGGAGCTGCGGATCGCGGCGGACGGCGAGATCCTCATCCGCCGCAACGCCCTTACCTTCTCCGGCTACCACGGCCGGCCGGACGACACGCGCGACGCCTTCAGCGCGGACGGGCAGTGGCTGCGCACGGGCGACCTGGGGTGCGTGGGCGCGGACGGCGCGCTGCGGGTGCAGGGGCGCAAGAAGGAGCTGATCGCCCTGAGCAACGGAAAGAAGATCGCCCCGCTCCCCATCGAGGCGGCGCTCACCGGCGACCCGTGGATTCACCAGGCCATGCTGTACGGCGAGGGGCGGCACTTCGTCAGCGCGCTCATCGTCCCCCGCCGGACGGCGCTGGAGGCGTGGGCGGGGACGCACGCGGCCGATCCCGACGACCCCGCCGTGGTGCACGACCCGCGGCTCTACCGCTCCGTGCAGGCGGCCGTGGACCGGGTGAACGCCGGGCTCTCCAACCCGGAGCGGGTGCGCCGCTTCGCGCTGCTGCACCTCCCCTTCGACGGCGACGACCTGACGCCCACGCTCAAGCTGCGCCGCACGGCCATCGCCGAACGGCACCGCGAGCGGCTGGACGCCCTTTACCAGGAACCCTGATGGCGCGACGCAACTCCCTTCTGGCCCTGTTCGCGGGGACGCTGGCCTGCGCGGCGGCGTACGCATCCGCCTTCCTGCCCGGCGATCCGCCGTCCTGGTCGCCGTGGGCGCTGGGGATCGGCACGGCGGTGGTAATGGTGTCCGCGTCGGCGCTGGGCGCGGCCCGCGCGGACACGGGCATCGGGCGGCTGAAGCTCCCCTTCGCCATCGTGTTCCTGATCGTGGCCGGCGGGTTGGCGGCCGCGCTCTCCATGCCCGCGCCGGATGCGGCGGATCCCGCCCTCTTCCTGGGCCTGCCGGCGGGCGCCGCCGTCGTGCTGCTGGGGATCGGGCTGCTGCCGCTGCTCGTGCTCCCCATCGCCTACGCGCTCACCTTCGAGGAGATGACGCTGAGCGAGGCCGACCTGGCGCGCGTTCGCGAGGCCGCCCGCGCCTGGCAGGCCGCGCAGCGGGCGCCGGCGGCGCACTCCGCGGCGTCCCCCGCGCCGGAGCCGGCGGAGGTGGTGGCGTGATGGCGCTGGGGATGATGCAGACGGGCGACCTGCCGCGCCTGGCGCAGCCCACCATCGTGGCGGTGGCGGTGGTGTATTTCGCCATCGTGGCGGCGATCGGCGTGTGGGCCACGCGCAGGACGAAGACGGCGAGCGACTTCTTCGTCGCGGGCGAGGGGATCGGCCTGGCCGCGCTGACGCTGGCCGCCATGAGCGCCACCCTCTCCGGCTTCGCCTTCATCGGCGGTCCGGGGCTGGTGTACGCGGCCGGACTGGGGGCGATGTTCCTGATCCTCCCCGCCTCCGTCACCTCGTCCATGACCAGCTGGGCGCTCGCGAAGCGGATGCGGCTGCTGGGTGAGGTGCGGGGGCTGATCACGGTGCCGGACGCCATCGGCGCGCGCTACCGCTCGCCCGCGGCGCAGGGGCTGTCGGCGGTCGCCATCCTGATCGCCGTCATCGGCTACATGGCGACGAACATCCTGGCGCTGGGGCTGGTGATCCGCGCCATCTTCGGCACGGACCTGACGCTGGCCGTGTGGATCGGGATGGCGATCGTGCTGGGCTACTCGGTGGCGGGCGGCATCCTGGCCGGCGTCTACACCGACGTCTTCCAGGGCTCGCTGATGGCGGTGGCCTCCGTGCTCGTCTTCGTCTACACGCTCAAGGTGGGCGGGGGGATGGCCGGGATCTCGACGACGATCCTGGAGAACGACGCGGCGTTCATGGGGCCGTTCGGCAAGATGGGCGCGGTGGCGGCGCTGTCGCTGTTCTTCGTTTTCGGCGTGGGGTCGATGGGGCAGCCGCACGTGATCCACAAGTTCTACATGCTGCGCGACCCGCGGAAGCTGAAGTGGTATCCGCTGCTGGTGACGGCGGCGCTGCTGGTGACGATGCTCCTGTACTTCGGGGTGGGGGTGGCGGTCAAGGCGCTGGTGGCCGGCGGGCAGATGCAGCCGCTGGCCACGGCGGACGACGCGACGCCGCTCTTTCTGCTCCGCTACACCCCCGTGCTGCTGGCCGGCCTGGTCTTCAGCGGCGTGGCCGCGGCGATCATGAGCACCGTCAACAGCTTCATGAACATCGGGGCGGCGGCCATCACGCACGACCTGCCGGTGGCGTTCGGGCGCCGCGTGGGGAACGAGCTGCTGTGGGGGCGCATCTCCACCGTCGTCATCTCCGTCGCCGCCGCCTTCCTGGCGCTGCTCCCCGGCGCGCTGGTGGCGTTCCTGGGGATCTTCGGCTGGGGGCTGTTCGCCTCCACGCTGGTCCCGGCGCTGGCCATCGGGCTGAACTGGGAGGGCGCGACGAAGGAAGGCGCCGTCGCGTCGATCGGCACCGGGCTGGTGATCACGCTGGCCTTCGAGACGCTGGCGTACTTCAACGCCTACCGCTTTCCCACCGGCGTGACGGTGAGCGGGCTGTCGCTGGTGCTGTCGATCCTGGTGTTCTTTGCCGTCTCGTGGATGACGCGCGAGCGGGCGGCGGCGCAGCTGGACGGCGACGTGAAGCTGGTGATGTCGGTTTGAGGGAGAAAAGAAGTGCCTAGTGAGGGAGAAAAGAAGTGCCGAGTGCCAAGTATCAAGTGCCAAGGAACTGCGAGGATTTCGCTGAGCACCAAGCACTAAGCACCAGGCACCAGGCACTAGGCACTAGGCCCTTGAACCTGGGCACTTGAACCTCCACTCCGCGGCAGATGGCACAGCAGGAACTCGAAATCGGGCAGACGGCGGACTTCACCAAGACCGTCACCGAGGCGGACGTGGTGCTGTTCGCGGGGATCACGGGAGACCTGAACCCGGCGCACGTGGACCAGGTGTGGGCCGACGCCAGCCGCTTTGGCGGGCGCATCGCGCACGGGATGCTGTCCGCGTCGTTCATCAGCACCGTGCTGGCGATGAAGATGCCCGGGCCCGGCACCATCTACCTGTCGCAGAACCTGCGCTTTACCGGCCCGGTGAAGATCGGCGACACGGTCACGGCCCGCGTGGAGGTGGCCGAGGTGATGCCCAAACGCCGCGTGCGCCTGCTGACCACCGTCACGCGCCACGACGGCACGCAGGTGATCGACGGCGAGGCGGTGGTGATCGCGCCGTAGGAAAGTGCGTGAGTGCGTTGGTGCGGGAGTGAGGAGTCCGCG
>JAHWJJ010000129.1 GCA_019348475.1 Gemmatimonadota bacterium
CGGCGGGCCCCCGCCGCGCCACCTCGATCCCTGCCCATCCAAAAAATGCGGATCCCGTCCCCTCGCCGGCAGCGTCCCCTCTACCAGGGGAGCCCGCATCCTGCCGATCCCATCCGGTCCGCCTCCGGCCGTCTCACCCGCACTTCTCCTGACGGGTATCTCTTGCGCCTGCTCCGCACGGCGGCTCCCCGTGGATTCCGGAACGATCCTCCGCAATGCCGTATCAGGTGCCGGCATCCTCGTCCACCAGGATGCTCTCCAATTGCCGCTTGAGCTCGGGAATGTCGGTCTGGACGATGTCCCACACCACCTCATAATCGACATCGAAGTAGGCGTGGATCAGGCGATCGCGCATACGCGCCATGTCGCTCCAGTGCACCTGGGGATGCCGCTTCCGCAGATCTTCGGGCACTTTCTTCGCCGCTTCGCCGATAATCTCAAAGCTGCGCACAAACGCACGCCGAAGCGCCCCGTCCTCCAGAAAGCCATGCTCGGTGACGTTCCCGGCCGCGTCGAGCAGGAATTCTGCTTCCGTCAAGATGTGGCGAAGGTAATCAAACGGCTGGAATGACATCCGTCGCCTCAGCCAGGATACGGGGGCCGATGAAGGGAGAGAGCGCCTCAGTGGTAACGAGTTCGACGCGAGCAGGCAGCAGTTCTTCCAGCAGATCATAGAGTGCAAAGAACCGCGCCGCCGTCTTCTGCCCCGGCTCGAACTGCACCAGCAGATCCACGTCGCTGTCGGCGCCCGCTTCGTCGCGCAGCACGGAGCCGAACAGCGCAAGCCGGCGCACGCCCAGACCGCGGATGCGGGGCTCGGCGTCGCGAATCAGCTGGAACGCATCCTCGCGGCTAAGAATGGTCGTGGTCATGGCTTCAATTCTAATGGACGTGCCGAACAGCGCCAATACCGCCCTGCCCGGCGATCAGCGTTCCCCCGCAAAGCCGCTCAGGTCTGCCGCCGTTCGTCCATCAGCTCGGGCCGCCTGACGCGCCGCTCGCCCTGCCGATGGCCGCTCCCAGGCGAACGGGCTCGCCGGGCTGGATCGATGGGAGCAGGTCCACGCGGCCGGGCTCGAAGACCAGCACGACCGTGGAACCCAGGTGGAAGGTCATGATCTCATCGCCCTGCCCCACCGGGACGGCCGGATCGTAGGCGCGGGCGGCGGATCGCAGGCCGCGGCGGTTGGTGACCCACGCGCTGCGGCCCGGCGGGGCGTTCCACGCGGGGTCGAAGGCGGCGCTGATGCGGCCCACGTTGTATGCACCCACGGCGACCACAGCCGTGCGGCCGAGCCCCCCGTCGATGTGGCAGATGAGCCGCTCGTTGCGCGCGAACAGCTCCGGCAGGTGCGCAACCGCCGCCGCGTTCACCGGCAGCAGCGCCCCGGGGACGTGCCGCGCCGCGCGGATCTCCCCGCCGACGGGCGCGTGGATGCGGTGATAGTCTTTCGGCGAGAGGTAGAGGGTGATGAACGCGCCGCCCTCGAAGCGCACCGCGGCAGCCTGATCCTCCAGCAGCTGCCCCACCCCGTACAGGCGGCCCTTCGCCTGGATCAGCCGCCCCTCCCGGACTGTCCCCAGCTGCCCCACCGCGCCATCCACCGGCGACGCCACGACGAAGGGGTCGTGCGGCCACGCCCGCGCGCCCTCCTTCAGCCTGCGCGTGAAGAAGCGGTTGAGGGTGGGATACGCCTCCAGCGGCAGCTCCGCCTCGTCGACGTCGGCGCCGACCGCGCGCGCGAAGGCGCCGAGCACGGCAAGGCGCAGCGCCGGCGGGATGGGCGTGTCCGCCAGGCGCCCGAAGCCGCGGCTGAGCGCCCCCTGCGGCAGGCGTCGCAGCAGGCTGAGCGCGGCGCGCCAGCGGAGCGTGGGAAGGTCCGGGTTCTGCTCGGAACGATGCATGCTCACGGGAAAATGCTCTTCACGGATCGGGCGCGGATCGCGCCTGAGATGGATCGCCGCGGTGCAGTCCGCGCAGGCGGAGTTCGCGAACTGCCAGCGGCGACTTCATTCGCTCCGCGGGCGGACCCGGCGACTACCAGGATCGCGAGCACCGCTCATCAGGGCGGCCGGGCGCGTGGATCTGTCATGTAGTTGAAGCCCCGCGTAGTTTGCGGGGCTTTCCGCTGTTGTTGCGGCGAATTCACTCGCTCCAGCGGCCGCCCACGCACCACGGACGGGAACCGATCACGGCGGATGCAGACGGCGCGCCGGGAGGGGCGCATCCGCCAGCCGCGTGTTAGATTCCGCGCCCTGCGTCCGCCGCGGAAGCGCCGGAGAATCGCCATCGCATCATCACCGAAAGACGACGACACGCTTGAGCACCACGTCCGCATCCACGGCCCTGCGCATCCCCAGCCGCACGCACGTGCTGGGCAACGGCATGCGCGTGGTGGCACACCATGACCCGGCCGCGCCGCTGGTGGCCGTCCACCTGATGTTCCGCGCCGGCAGCCGCGACGAGGCGCCGGGGCGCACCGGGCTGGCGCACCTGCTGGAGCACCTGATGTTCGAGGGGAGCCAGCACGCGCCCAAGGGGCGCTTCGACGACGTGCTGGAGCGCGTGGGCGGCACCAACAACGGCAGCACCTGGGTGGACCGCACCAACTACTACGTCACCGTGCCCTCCAACGCGGTGGAGCTGCCGCTCTGGCTGGAGCGCGACCGCATGGCGTTTCAGCTCCCCACCCTGACGGCCGAGGTGCTGGAGCTTCAGCGCGGCGTGGTGATCAACGAGCGCCGGCAGGCGTACGAGAACCGCCCGTACGGCATGGCCGACGAGCGGCTGCACCAGCTGCTGTTCCCCGCCGGCCACCCGTATTCGTGGCCCACCATCGGCTACATGCGCGACCTGAAAGCCATCACCCTGGACGACGCGCGCGCATTCTACTCCACCTACTACACCCCCGGCAACGCGGTCCTGGTCTTCGCCGGCGACGTGGAGCCGGAGCGGGCGTTCGCGCTGGCCGAGCGCTACTTCGGCGACCTTCCCGCGGGGCCGGCGCTCCCCGCCCGGCACACCCCGGCCCTGCCGCCCGCGCCGGCGGAACGGCGGGGGACCATGGAGGACGACGTCTCGTTTCCCCGCGTGTACCTGGCGTACGCCGTCCCCGGCTACGGCACGGACGACTGGGTGGCGCTGGACGCGCTGGCGTACCTGCTGGCGGACGGCGACAGTTCGCGGCTGCAGCGGGCGCTGGTGCGCGACGGCCGGCTGGCGCAGGACGTGGACACCTATCTCTACCCCACCGCCCTCTGCGGCGTGTTCGGCATCGTCTGCACGGCGCGGTCGCAGGTGGATCCCCAGGCGCTGGAAGACGCCATCCGCGCCGTGCTGGACGACGTGGCCCGCGACGGAGCGACGGACGACGAGCTGACCGGCGCCGTCCGCCGGGTGCGCCGCGACCAGGTGGGCGAGATGGCGACGGTGGAGGAGCGCGCCGACGCCCTGGCCTACGCCGCCACCGTGCTGGGCGACGCGCAGGCGCTCGACCGCGTGCTGGACGCGTACGCGCGGGTCACGGTGGACGACCTGCGCCGCGTCGCCGGGGAGTACCTGTGCGCCGAACGCTGCGCCACCCTGGTCGTGCTGCCGAAGGAGCAGGACGAACACGAGGACGACGATGGCGAGGAGGTTCGCGATGCCGCATAGCGCGACCGTCGCCGTCCTCCCCACGCCCGTTCCCGGCCCGCCGCCCCGGCCGCGCGTTCCCCGCCCCGAGCGCTGGGTGATGGAGAACGGGCTACGCGTGGTCGCCATCCCCCGGCACGGCATCCCGCAGGTGGTGCTGCGGCTCGCGATTCCCGCGGGGAGCGCGGCCGATCCGGCCGCCTACCCCGGCACCGCGTCCCTCGTGGCGCACCTGCTGACGGAGGGGACGCAGTCGATGACGGCGGACGAGCTGAACGCGCGGCTCGACCTGCTGGGCGCCGCCGTGAACGCCAGCGTGGGCCACGACTGGGCCGAGGTGCAGGCCGTCCTGCTGGCCGACACGCTGGACCAGGGGATCGCGCTGATCGCGGAGGTCGCCACCCGCCCCTCGTTTCCGGCGCAGGAGACGGAGCGCGTCCGCGCCGAATCGCTGGACGCCATCGTGGCCCGCGGCGACGAGCCCGCCAACGTGGCGGACGACCGCGCGGCGCTGGAGGTGTTCGGCGCGGACCATCCGTACGGCCATCCCTCCTACGGCACCGCGCAGGGGATCGCCTCCGTCCCCCGCGAGGCGCTGGGCGACTTCCACGCGGCGCGCTACCGGCCCAGCGGGTCGTTCCTGGTGGCCGCCGGCGACTTCGATCCCGCGGAGCTGCGCGCGCGGCTGAACGAGGCGTTCGGCGGATGGGCGGGCGCGGTGGAGCGCGTCGCCTACCCCGCCGGCCCGCCGTCGCCCGCGCGCGCCGGCCAGGCCGTCGTGGTGCCGTGGGACGATGCGGCGCAGTCGGAGATCCGCATCGCGGGGCCGGGGCTGGATCGGCGCTCGCCCGACTGGCTGGTGGGCGGGGTGGCCAACTACCTCCTGGGCGGATCCACCATCACCGGCCGGCTGGGCGCCAACCTGCGCGAGGACAAGGGGTGGACCTACGGCGTGCGCTCCGCCTTTCACGCCGGCCAGGCGATCGGCGGATGGGGCGCGGATACGGCTGTGGATGTGGACGTCACCGCCGACGCGGTGGCGGAGATGATCGGCGAGATGCGGCGGATGGCCACGGAGCCCGTGCCCGACGACGAGCTTCGCCGTGCCAAGGACGCGATGATCCTCTCCCTGCCGCGCGTCTTCGAGACCCCCGGCGGCATCGCCAGCCGCTTCGTCACCATCGAGGCGTTCGGCCTGGCGGACGACTACTGGGAGCGCTATCCGGATGCCATCGAGGCGGTGACGGCGGAGGACGTCCTGCGCATCGCCCGCCAGTGCTTTCACCCGGACCGGCTGGTGCGCGTCGTGGTGGGCGGGGGGATGAACGGTGAACGGTGAACGGGTGAAGGGGTGAAGGGGTGAACGGGTGAAGGGGTGAACGGGTGAACGGGTGAACGGGTGAGCGGGTGAGCGGGTGAGCGGGTGCGTCCTCCCCCACCTTCCGCCCGAGGTTGAACGACGGACGGCTCGCGCGAAGGTCCGCATGCAGTCCGCGAACGCGGATTTTGCGCTTTTACAGCGGCGAATTCATTTGCTCCAGACCGACGCGGGCCGCACGCGATGGAATCGCCATCCGCGATCCTCCGAAAACGAGTGCGCCCGCGCGGAACGGATTCCGCGCGGGCGCCGGGTACTGCGTACGATTGGGACCTCTAGTAGACGTTGCCGTCGCGCTCGCCACGCCACACGGCGTCGTCGTCGGCTTCGTCCCGCACCTCCACCACCTCCACCGCGGGGACAGGCACGTTTTGCGAGTAGCGCATCATCCCCTCCCACCCGCAGGCGGTGCACCAGCGGCGGCCCGTAAAGCGCCGGACGGCGTTCAGCATTCGCTGCCGGAGCAGGATGGTCTCGCCGCCGCAACGCGGGCAGTCGCGGCCGGAGGGGAGCAGGGCGACGAGCAGCGCCAGCGGGGCCAGCAGCATCACCACCCAGAGTGCGGTCATGAACATCCAGAACATCTCGTCCTCCTTGCTGCAACTCGGGGTAGTTCGCCGTTGATCGCCGGTCCGCCCTCGGGCGGCGCTCACCGCAGCGCCGCCGCCGCTCTCGCCACTCATGCTCAGGCAAACCCCGTACCGGTGCGCGGCCAGCGGGGCGCCCCGTCTATTTCGGCCTGCAGCTTGCACTTGCGCTTTTACTTATCCCGGCCGCCCCGCCGCGCCGCAGGCGGCGAGAACTCATGATCCTGCTCGCCGTGGACCCGCACCGTCCCGACCCCGCCGCGCTGGAGCAGGCGGCCCGGGTGCTGCGAGACGGCGGCCTGGTCGCGTTCCCGACCGAGACCGTCTACGGCCTGGGCGCGCACGCGCTGGACCCCGCGGCCGTGCAGCGCATCTACCAGGCCAAGGGCCGCCCCGCCTACAACCCGCTCATCGTGCACGTGGCCGACGCGGCCGCGGCGCGGGCGCTCGCGGCGAGCTGGCCGGAGCAGGCCGAGCGGCTGGCGGCGGCGTTCTGGCCCGGGCCGCTGACGCTGGTGCTCCCCAAACACGATTCCATCCCCCATTCCGTCACAGCGGGGCTGCCGAGCGTGGCGCTCCGGGTTCCCGCGCACCCCGTGGCGCACGCGCTGCTGCGCGCGGCCGGCATTCCCGTGGCCGCGCCCAGCGCCAACCGCTCTACCGCCGTGTCGCCAACGACGGCGCGGCACGTGGCGCGCAGCCTGGGCGAGCGGGTGGACGTGATCGTGGACGGCGGCCCCTGCCCCGTGGGGATCGAGTCCACCGTGTTGAGCCTGGCCGGCCCCGTCCCCACGCTGCTGCGCCCGGGGACGATCTCGGTGGATGACCTGCGGCCGGTCATCGGCGATGTGGCCCTTCCCTCCGGCGCCACGCACGCGACCGCCGCCCGCCCCTCGCCCGGGATGCTGGACCGGCATTACGCGCCGCGGGCCACCGTGCGCCTGGTCCCCGGCGCGGAGCGGGCGCGGGTGCTGGCGGATGCGGCAGAATCGGTCGATGGAGGAAACCGGGTCGGCGCACTGCTGCTGGAGGATGCGCGCGATGCGCGCATCGCGCCGGTGGTGCGGATGCCGGACGACCCCGCCGGCTACGCGGCCCGGCTGTACGCCGCGCTGCACGAGCTGGACGAGGCCGGCTGCGACCTGATCCTGATCGACCCCCCGCCCGACGCGCCCGCCTGGTCCGGCGTTCGCGACCGCCTGCGCCGCGCCGCGACCAGTCCCTGAACCACGCCTCTCCACGCTGGTCGAAACCCGGAGGGGCGGCGCCCCGTATGACGGCCCGCCGGTGCACCGGGCCGATGTACTGGCGCAATCGGGGGATCGAGTGTAAACTGGTGGGGCCGCACATGATCCCCTCCCGTGGCCGCGTTCACCCACCCGCAGGAAACCCACCGCGATGAACACTGCATTTTCCATCCGCAGACTTGGTGCGCTCGCCGCGCTCGCGCTCCTTTTCAGCGCGACGGCAGCCGAAACCGCCAGCGCCCAGATCGGCGGCCGCCTGCGCGGCGCCGTGGACCGCGTCAGCGGCGGACGCCTGAACCTGGACCAGCTGATCGGGGGCAACCACCCGATCACCACCAGCCTCGAGCACGCGCGCTGGTCGGTGGACTCGCTGGACAACTTCATGCCGCACGACGTGTCCAACTTCCGCGGCCGCGGCTTCCGCGTCGAGAACATGGCGGTGGACTCGCTGGACAACATGCCGCTGCGTTCCATGCTGTCGCTGCAGCGCACGCCCAACGGCGGCTTTGTGCTGCAGCCCGGCTACTGGGAGATGCACACGCAGAGCTACTGCCTGAAGGCCGGCACGCACGGCCCCGGCGGCGGCGACGGGTACGTCTACGCGCCGACCACCGGCCCCGCCGCCGACGCGGTGATGACCATCCTGCGCAATTCGGTGAACCACCCCGAGATCCAGCAGCAAGAGATCCAGACGCTGCTGTGGGCCATCATCGCCCGCGCGAAGTTCGAGGACCTGTCGCCGCAGCACAAGGCGACGGCGGCGCGCCTGCTGAGGCCGCAGCAGCTCACCGCGCTGAACCGCAGTGCCCTGGACCTGATCCCCGGCGACGAGATGGGCGCGCTGCTGAACCGCGTTCCCGGCCCGGTGCGGCAGATCGTCGAGGCCGAGAACCAGCTGCGCCGCATGGTCACGGACCCCGCCGCCAGCTTCGCGGAGATGGAGCGGGTGGCGGTGCTGACGGGGGCGGTGGGCATGGGCCCCGGCAGCCGTGACGTGCCCGAGGGCCGCTGGTCGCGCCACCCGGACGGCTACTACGTGCGCTACCTTCCGCAGGGGTACAGCTACACGGTCACGCAGATCTGGGTGCCGGAGGGGAGCCGCGCGGTGGGCCGGGAGTACGACCCGGCCACGCACATCGCCGTCCCCGGCAACACCAGCCGGAAGCGCCTGGTGCAGTCCGGCCGCGCGCGCCAGCCGGACTGAGCGCGGGGAAGACATTCCGGAGACACAAGAGCGGGCCGGCATCTCTCGATGCCGGCCCGCTCTTCTTGCTTCGCAAACGAAAGCGATCCGCCCCGGTGGCGAGCCCGCGCGGCGCCCCCTCTGCCTCGCTCAGGCTCGCCTATTCCCTATTCCCTATTCCCTATTCCCTATTCCCTGTTCCCCTATCACGCCACCTGCGCCCGCCGCGACTGCGCCGCGGCGCCGGCCTGGTTCTTTCCGCGGCGCTTGGCGGCGAGCAGCGCGCGGTCGGCCGCGGCCAGCAGGTCGTTCAGCCCGCCCATCGCGGGGTCGAACGCGGCGATGCCGATGCTGGCGCGCAGCGGGACGCTCTCCCCGTGCCAGGCCACGCTCTCCACGGCGATGCGCGCCCGCAGGCGCTCCGCGGTCTCCGCGGCGCGGGCCGCGTCCGTCTGCGGGAGCAGCACCACGAACTCGTCGCCGCCCACCCGCGCAAACACGTCGTTGTCGCGCAGCAGCGCGCGGCACAGGTCGCTCACGGCGCGGATCACCTGGTCGCCCGCGACGTGGCCGTGCCGGTCGTTGACGGCTTTGAAGTCGTCCAGGTCCAGCATCAGCACGCTGAACGGATCGCCGTAGCGGCAGGCCCGCGCCACCTCCGCCTCCGCGAGCTCCACCATATGGCGCCGGTTGAAGGCGCCGCTGAGCGGATCGATGATCGACAGCCGGCGCAGCTCCTCGCGCGCGGTGCGCAGCTCCGCGACCAGCCTCAGGAGCAGGAACAACGACGGAGGGGCGGCGACGGCGGGGACGGCCGCGGAAAGCACGATCGCGATGGTGTGGACCTCGCCTACGAACAGCAGCATCATCGCGGCGGTCACCAGCATCGACAGCGCGACGGACGCCAGCAGCATCACCGCCGCCGTGCGTACGATTCCCAGCCGGTCGATGAGGCGAGAGAGCATGCGAAGGTCTGAGGGCGGTGGAAAGGTCGTTGAAGGCCGCGAAGGCCGGACGCCTTCAATTTTGCGCCCTTTCGCGCATCGAACAAGCCATATCTTCCGCCGCGAAGTGCGATCCTCGCACCCGCCGCGGCGGCCCCGGCACAGTTGCTGCCCGGCGGGGGCGGCTCACCGGCCGGTCCACACCACCGACAGGGAGCCGCGGATGCCGATGCGGGTGCGCACCATGGGATGCATGTTCAGCATCATCGCCTCGATCGTCCTTACGATCCTGCTGAACGTGATGCTGCGCGGCTGCTCCACGGGCGGCGGCTGGTCATAGTCCGGGGCCCCTCCTCGATTTGCTCCTGCAACCTCGGTCGATTCAGGAATCTCGACGGCGCGAGGCCCGCCACACCCACGCGATCAGCACCAGCTGCAGGGGAAGGCGCAGCCACAGCAGGGTCTCGTGCCAGAGCGGCCTGTCCGCGGCACGGGCATCCAGCACCATCTGCAGGTTGGCGGGCCAGACGGCGACCAACAGCAGCACAAGGCCGATGCCCGCCGCGCGGCGGGTGCGGGGGATCAGCAGCCCAACGCCGCCCGCGATCTCCAGCAGACCGCTCAGGTACACCAGCCCGCGGTGCCACGGCAGCCACGGCGGCATGATGCCCTCGTAGCTCGCGGGGATGATGAAGTGCATCGTCCCCGCGACCACGAAGATGCCGGCGAGCAGCCCGCGCGAGGTGCGGCCGCTCATCCTCGGCGGAGCACGGGATGCGCGTCGGGCGCATGGATCAGTCGGACGGGCATGCAACGTTTCCATCGTGGTGGCGGGCCCGCGCGGGGCCCCTTCGCTCGCTCAGCCCCGTACAGCGGTCGAGCGCGATAGCGGGCCCGCGCCGCGGGCCCCCCCCGCGCCCAGGCTCGCCCCACCCCCCAAAAAAACAGGGGGGGGTTGTCGGGGGGGGCCCGCCCCCAAGGTGGCGTGCCGTCCCCCCCGGCCGGGGCCGCGCCGGGGGGCGTTGGGTTTTTTGAGCGCCGCTATAAAAAGCGAAGGGGGGAGCGCGCACACCG
>JAHWJJ010000003.1 GCA_019348475.1 Gemmatimonadota bacterium
GCAGCGACGCGAAGGTGGCGGCGGGGGTGGACGGGCCCACGCGCACGTGCTCCGCCGTCACCCCGCCGGCCGCCAGCTCGCGCTGCAGGACCGCGCCGGCGGAGCCGCGCGCGTTGTCGGTGTAGGTGACGTGCAGCACGCGCGCGCCGGCGCGCAGCGGCACCGCGCCGTTGCGGTCGCGCGCCAGGGTCAGCGAGCGCTCGGCGACGCGGCGCGCCACGTCGCGGTGTGCCTGCGTCCCCGTCGCCGCCGCGACGGCGCTTGCGTCCACGCGGGCGCCGCGGTGCAGCCCCGCCGCGGCCTTGGCCGTCAGCACCCGCCGCGCGGCCTGGTCGATGCGCGCGCGGGGAATGCGGCCTGACTCCACCGCGGCCACGATCCCGTCGATCACCGCCGGGTGCCCGGGCGGCTGCAGGAGCGCATCCGCCCCCGCCAGCAGCGCCAGGATGCTGGCCTCCGTGACCGAGTAGCGGCGCGTGACCCCGCCCATGTTCAGCGCGTCGGTGAACACGATTCCGTCGAAGTCCATCGGCCCCCGCAGCATCCCGATCATCCGCGGCGAGAGGGAGGCGGGGGGCGCGTCGGGCCCCTCGATCCCCACGGCGGCCAGGTGCCCCACCAGCACGCCGTCCATCCCCGCCCGCATCGCCGCCCGGTAGGGCGCCAACTCCACCTGCGCCAGCCGCGCGGAATCGCCCTGCACGCGCGCCAGCCCCACGTGCGAGTCCACGTGCGTGTCGCCGTGCCCGGGAAAGTGCTTGCCCACGGTCAGCAGCCCGGCATCCGCCGCGCCCTGCACCCACGCCGACCCCAGCCGCGCCACCGTCTGCGGCGACTCCCCGAAGGAGCGGACGTTGATGATGGGATTGGCGGGGTTGGAGTTGACGTCCAGCACGGGACCCAGCGTAAGGTGAATGCCCACCGCGCGCGCCTCTTCGCCGGTCGCGCGCCCGGCGGCGCGCGCGAGCGAGGTGTCGCCGGCCGCGCCGAAGGCCATGGCGGGGGGGATGCGCGTGCCGCCAGGGTTCAGCCGCATCCCGGGCCCCGTCTCCAGGTCGCTGACGATGAGCAGCGGCACGCCCGCGCGCATCTGCGCGGCGTTCAACTTGGCCGCCAGCGCGGTGGGGGTGCCGGTGGATACGATCAATCCACCCACCTGGTCGCGCGTCACCCACTCCAGCATCCGCCGATGCTCCGCGGGATTGGCAGCCTCCGACCGGCCGCTGATCCACGGAAACACCAGCTGCGCCACCCGCTGCCGCAGCGTGAGTGCCGCCAGCGTCTGCTCCACCCACGCCTGGCCGGCCGAGTCGGTGCGCAGCGGGGGGATGGCCGGCACCTCGGGGACGGCGCGGGATTCGTCCGTGGGACCGGAATCTTCGGCGCGGCCGGGTCCGCCGCATGCGGCGACCGAAAAGCACAGCGCCCACAGCGGGCGCAGGAAGAGCGAAGAGATCATCAGCCGTCAGGGAGCTGGCTCGTCAGGGATCGAAAGCGGGTCGCTGGCCACTCCTGCAAGCACGCGGCCGGTGGGCTCGTCCGGTATGCGGCGCGGGGGGCGAGCGCGTCCTCCGTCGCCGCGCAGATCCTGCTCCGCGAAGGTCCACCCAACGTTCGGGGTGCGCCGGGGGTCACTCAACGAACGCGGTGGATGGGCGGCGCGCGACGCCCTTCCGCCGCCGTGCCGGAAATCGTGCCGCCCGCGGGACGGCCGCCGTACCCGATTCGCTTGCAGGATGCAGATGCGCTTCTCGAAGTCACATCCCGGAATTCTCGCCGCGCTGGCCGCGGCCGTCGCGTTTTCGGCCCCGGCGGCCGCGCAGAACGGCACCGTCACGGGGACGGTGGTGGAGTCGCCGTCGGGCAGGCCCCTGGCCGCGGCTACGGTCACCCTGCGCGCGCCGGGCGACACCGCCGCCGTGGCGGGCGCCACGACCGATGCGGCGGGGCGCTTTCGCATCCAGGTTGCGCCGGGAACGTACGCGCTGCAGGCCTCGCGCCTCGGCTACACCACCGCGCGCAGGGCGGGCGTGACCGTTGCCGGCGGCGCGGCCACGGAGCTGGGGAGCATCGAAGTGGCCGCCGCGACGCTGCTGCTCGAGGAGGTGCAGGTGGTGACGGAGGCGGCGACGGCGATCGTGGCCGCGGACCGCAACATCTACAGCACCCGCGATATGCCCGTGGCTGCCGGCGGGATGGCGACGGACGTGCTGCGCAGCGTTCCGGAGCTGGAGGTGGACATCAACGGGGGGGTGCAGCTGCGCGGCACCGCGGCGCAGATCTACCTGAACGGCCGCCCCGCGCCCATGCAGGGCCAGTCGCTGGAGCTGTTCCTGCAGCAGTTTCCCGCGGACCGCATCGACCGGGTGGAGGTGATCGCCAACCCCTCCGCGCGCTTCGAGGCCGAGGGGGCGGGCGGCATCGTCAACATCGTCCTGAAAAAGAACGTGGACCTGGGGCTCAGCGGGAGCCTGTTCGCGAACGGCTCCACCCGCGGCGAGGTGGGCACGGGAGGCCGGCTGGCCTACCAGCGCGGGCGGCTCACGCTCTTCGGCGGCGGCTTTCTGCGCCGCTCGGACCGGAGCACCACCAGCTACGACCTGCGGCAGAACCTGCTGACGCAGCCCGTCACGCTGCTGCAGCAGGACGGGTGGAACGACCGCGAGGGGGTGTCCGGAAACCTGGACCTGACCTCGGAGTTCCAGCTGACGGAGCGCACGCTGGTGCGCGCGGAGGTCGCGACGTGGCGCAACGGCTGGGACGCGGACGGGGTGACGCTGTACACCGAGATGGACTCGGCGCGCAGCATCACCGACCTGTACGACCGCGCCTCCGTCAACCGCAGCGACCGGCTGTCCACGGACCTGTCCGCCGGCCTCCGCCACAACTTCGCCCCCCTGCGACGCGAACGCCGCCGCGAGGGCGAGGGCGGCGGCGACCCGGCAGTGCGCGGACGCCCCGGCGGACCGGGCGGACCCGGGCGCATGCCCGGCGGGGGACCGGGCGGATTCCGCGGCGGCGGAGGCGGGGGCGGCGGGGGTGTCTCCGGCGGCGGGCACGAGCTGTCGGTGGACGTGGAGTACGAAACGGGGAACGACGACAGCTGGAGCCGTGTCCTGCGCCGCCAGCTGGAGCTGGACGGCGGCCCCTCGGCGCTTCCCGAGCAGCTGACGCTGGACGAGAACGACGAGGGCGAGCGCGAGGCGCAGCTTCGCGCGGACTACGTGCGCCCGTGGGGCCCCCGCGGCAGCGTGGAGCTGGGCTACCAGGCGCGCGTGCAGGAGACGGAGGAAGACCGGGTTCGCGAGGTGTTCGCCAACCCCGGTCAGGCGGTGCCCGTCGCTTCCACCCTCACCGGCTTCGGCTACCGCGAGACCTTCCACTCCCTGTACGGCACCGTGTCGCGGATGATGGGCCCGGTGAGCGCGCAGGTGGGGCTGCGCGCGGAGCGGGCGGACACGCGCCTCACCGTCCCGGGGATGGACCAGGGGTTCGACAAGAGCTACTTCAGCCTGTTCCCCAGCGCCAACCTGCGCTGGGACCTGGGCGGCGGGCGCGACGTGCGGCTGGCGTACTCGCGGCGGGTGCGGCGCCCCCGGCCGGGGCTGCTGAACCCCGTGGACCGGTCCACCGACCCGCTGAACCGCACGGTGGGCAACCCCGACCTGGACCCGCAGTACACCACTTCGCTCAGCCTGGAGACCAGCTGGACGGGAACATTCGGAACGCTGCGCCTGTCCCCGTACTACCGCCGCACGAGCGACGACTGGACGCAGATCAAGCGCGTGGACGAGCACGGCGTATCCACGGTCACGTGGGAGAACCTGGCCTCGGTGCGGTCGTACGGCAGCTCGCTGACGGCTTCCATGCGGGCCATCCACGGCGTCAGCGGCAACGTGAGCGTCAGCGGGTCGCGCGAGGTGCGCAACGCCAGCAACCTCTCGACGGAGTATTCGGGCGATGCCATGCGGTGGAGCGCGCGCGGCAACGTGAGCGCGCGGCTGACGCGGCGGCTGGCCCTTCAGGCGATGGGCTACTACACCCCGGCGCGCGACGTGCCGCAGGGCCGCATCAGCAGCACGTTCATGACTCACGCGGGAGTGCGGCAGTCGTTCCTCAAGGACCGGGCGACGGTGAACCTGATGGTGACGGACCCGTTCGACCTGTACCGATCGTCGTTCGAGACGCGCGACCCCACGCACGTGCAGATCGGCCGCAGCCGGTTCAGTGCGCGCCAGGCGGTGCTCAGCTTTTCGTACAGCTTCGGCCGGCCCCCCCGCGACCGCCGCACCACCGCCGAAGAGGAGCAGCCCGAGGAGCAGGTCATCCGCTGACCCGCGCCCCCCTCCGCCCCGACGAGCCGCCGGCACGCCAACGTGCCGGCGCTTCGTTTTCGTGCTCCCGCCCTTGTCATCCTGAGTCGTCCGGCGCTACGGCACCGTGTGGGGATCAAAAGCGGAGGGGGCGCGACGCGGAGCCTGCCACACCGGCTGAACCCCTGGCCGCACATCGGGGCTTTTTCGATTCAGGGAGGCGCCCCACCGCACCTGGCCTGCGCGACCACATGGGCGACCCACGGACGGAGTGAGACCGCACCGCGGCAGGCGGCGGCGCGGCTCCAGCCAACGCGTGCACACGCGGCACTTGCGTTCCGGAGCAATTCGGCTTTTATTCGGATGCGAAGAAACGCCGAAGCACCGGGAGGAGCCCCGTGGACACGATGACGCTGGACCAGAAGCTCGACCTGCTGATCTCGCTGGCGGGCGACGACCACGACGGCGCGGGGGGCAGGGAGCGCACGCTGCCGCCGCGGCTGCGGCACAGCAGGGAGGTGGGGGCGCTGCGGCCGCTGAACATCCGCGACCTGCGGGTGCCGGGAAAGGGCCAGATGTCGCTGCTGCGCATTCTGATGACCAACGCGTGCAGCTTCAACTGCCACTACTGCCCCATGCGCCGCGACCGCGACATGCCGCGCACCCTGCTGAAGCCCGCGGAACTCGTGCGCATCTTCATGGAGGCGCACCGGCGAGGGTGGTGCAGCGGCCTGTTCATCACCACGGGGATCCCCGGCAAGCCGGTCAAGGTGATGGACGACCTGATCGCCGTGCTGGAGCTGCTGCGCACCCGTGAGGGCTTTCGCGGCTACGTGCACGTAAAGATGGTGCCCGGCGGCGAGCCCGCGCAGATCGAGCGGCTGACGGCCCTGGCCAGCCGCGTCTCGCTGAACCTGGAGGCGCCCTGCGGGCAGAGCCTGGCCCGCATCGCCCCCGAAAAGAACCTGGACACTGCCCTCACCAGCCTGCACACCGCGCGAAAGCTGGTGCGCCGGGAGCAGGCGGAACGCGGTGAAGGGCGGCCGGTGGATCCGCTGCGCCCGGGCGGCGCCTCGGGGATGACGATGCAGTTCGTGGTGGGCGCCACGCCCGACACGGACCGCACCCTCATCGGAAAAGTACGGGAGCTGTACGCCGCCGGCGGCATCCACCACGCCCACTTCAGCGCCTTTCGCCCCATCCGCGAAACGCCGATGGAGAACGTCCCCGAGACGCCCGTGCTGCGCGAACAGCGGCTGTACCAGGCGGACTACCTGCTGCGCCAGTACGGCTTCGCCGCGGACGAGGTGGTGTTCGACGCAAAGGGGAACCTGCCGCTGGCCAACGATCCCAAGACCACCTGGGCGCTGGCCCACCCGGAGCACTTTCCCGTGGAGGTAAAGACCGCCGCGTACGAGACGCTGCTGCGCGTTCCGGGAATCGGTCCGGGCGCGGCCAGGCGCATCGTCGCGGAGCGCGCGACGGCCGTGTTCCGCGGGCTGGCGGACCTGCGCAGGCTGGGCGTGGTCACCACGCGCGCGGCGGGGTTCCTGACGCTGAATGGCAAGCGCCTGCAGAGCATCGTGTGGTCGCAGCAGCTGGGCTTCTGGGGTCCGGACGACGACGCCGGCAGGTACCACCTGACCTACGGCGTGAGCCCGGGGACGTTTCGGTGAAGGGGTGAACGGGTGAAGGGGTGAAGGGGTGAACGGGTGAAGGGGTGAACGGCGGGTGAACGGGTGAACGGGTGAACGGGTGAACGGGTGAAGGGGTGAAGCGGTGAAGGGGTGATCGGGTCGAGAGGAGCGGGTGGAGGCGAGCGGGTAAACCCGCTACTCGGAAAGCGATAAGACCTGTCTCGCGCCGAGGCGCGACACGAACAGGGCTTCACCTGCTCGCGGAGCACGGGCCTGCGCGCCTGGCCGTTTCCGTTGCGGCTGCCGCGCCGAGCCTCGCGCGCTCACCTGGCCACAGATCGACCTCCCCCGGCAGCTTCGGAGGAGGCGGGCGAGGTTTACGAACCCGGAGGGGGCCTGCGCCCGGGCCTCACACCGTCGCCAGTTCCGGCTCCGCCGCATTGCCTGCTCCGTCGCGCGCGGCATCCACCAGTTCCCAGCGGCGGCCGGTGTTCGGGATCGCGTGCGCCATCGCCGGGAAGTTCTCGGCGAAGTAGCGGCCCCAGTGCGGACGCTCGCCGTTCACGTCCGCGAAGCCGTACTCCTCCGAGAGCGCCCACGAGCTGAGGATGGTGCCCGACTTCCGGATTACGTCCGCGTCCGCCGCCAGCGCGGCGACGGCACGGCCCACGAAGCACGGGGTTTCCGATCCGGCGAAGCCGAAGCTCCGCGCCTGCTCGTTGCTGCGGGCGACGTCGCGCCAGGTTTCCTCCGTCGCCCCGAAGGTGCCCAGCACCTCCTCGGTCCGCATGAAGCCGGGCGCGATGGACAGCGCCGCAACCCCGTGCGGTGCCAGCTCCTCCGCGAGCCCGTACATCAGCCGCTTGAGCGTGGCGGGTCCCAGGTCGTAGAACATCAACCCGCCGTACGCCAGCGTGTGGCTCTCCTGGATGGTCACGATCAGACCGCGCTTCCGCTCCAGCATCAGCGGGACGGCTTGGCGGCAGGTGATGAGGTGCGGCCACAGGTACGCCTCGAACGCGGGGAGCTCCTCCGAAAGATCCAGCTCCCAGAACGGCTTGAATCCGTCCATCCTGGGGCTGCCGAGGACGTTCACCTGCACGTCCAGCCGCCCCTGCTCGGCCCGCACGCGGGCGTAGAGCGCCTGCACCTCCGCCTCGACGCCGTGGTCCACGCGGACGGGGATGCCGACGCCGCCCGCGGCCGTTACCATCTCCGCCGTCTCTTCCACCGTCTCCGGGCGCCCCGCGTGCCGGCCGCCGGAGGGCATGCCCGCGGCCCCACGGCCGGTGCAGTAGACGGTGGCACCCCCCTCCCCCAGCATCCGCGCGATCCCCCGCCCCGCCCCGCGCGTGGCCCCCGCGACGACCGCGACCTTGCCCCGCAGTGGCTTCATCTTCATCTCCCGTTTCTCGATCCCGCTCCCGAACCGTGGCGCCGTCAGCCGCGGCGGGTTAAACTAAACGCGATGCAGAAACCATTCTAAACGATCTTTAGAAAGAGTCAAGCGGGATGAGTCCGCGGCCCCGGAAGGCGAGCGACGCAGAGGTGTTCGCGGCGGCGCACCGCGTGATGCAGCAGGTGGGGCCGGCGGAGGTGACGCTCGGCCGCATCGCCGCCGAGGCGGGGGTCACCGCGGGGGCGCTGGTGCAGCGCTTCGGGTCGCGCCGGGGGCTGATGCTGGCGCTGATGGCGGAGTTCTCCACCAGCGCGGCCGCCATCTTTGCGGAGATCCGCGCGGCGCATCCATCTGCGCTGGCGGCGCTGCGCGCCTACGCCGAGCGCCACGCGCAGATGGCCGAATCGCCGCAGACGCTGGCGCACCACCTGTCCTGGTTGCAGATCGACCTGACCGATCCGGACTATCACCAGCACATGCGCGTGCACGCGGCCGACACGCGCCGGGAGCTGCGCGCGCTGCTGGCCGACGGCTTGGCCGCGGGAGAGCTGGCGGCGGATACGGACGTGGACGTGCTGACGCGCGCGGTGCAGGCGGCGCTGAATGGATCCCTCTTCGTCTGGGCCATGCTGCGCGAAGGCACCGCCGCCGACTCCGTCCGCGCCGACCTGGACGCGGTGCTGGCGCCGTATCTGCCCGTGGGGCGGGAGCGGATGAGCGGGTGAAGGGATGAGCGGGTGAACCCGCTGCTGGGACAGCGACAAGCCCCGTCTCGGCTCGCTTGCGCTCGCCGAACGGGGCTTCAACTGCGGGATGCGGAACGATTGCGCCGCGTTGGCAGGGCTGGACCCGCGAAGGGAGAGGGTACTACGCGAGCGGGGGCGGGGGCTCCTCGGCCGCCTGGCGCAGCTCGGCGAACAGGCGGCCGAAGTCGGCGGGGCGGTAGTTGGCGTTCAGGCCCGACGGATTCGGCAGCACCCACACGCGCGCGCCGCCGAGGGTTTCGTCCTGCGGACCGAACGCCGCTTTGGGGCGTGCGAAGGCGGTGCGGTAGGCGCCCAGACCCAGCACGGCCAGACAGCGCGGATGGAACCGCCGCACCTTTTCCTCCAGCCGCCGCCCGCCCTCGATCAGCTCGGCGCGCGACAGCTCGTCGGCGGCGGCGCTGGGGCGGTCGGCCACGTTGGTGATCCCGCAGCCGAACTGCAGGAGCAGCTGCTCCTCCGACGGGTCCAGCACGCGCGGGGTAAAGCCGCCGGCGTGCAGGGCTTTCCAGAAACGGTTTCCCGGCCGCGCGAAGTGGTGCCCCACGGCGGCCGTGTACAGCCCGGGGTTGATCCCGCAGAACAGTACGTTCAGCCCCGGCGCGATCACGTCCGGGAGCGTCCTTCCCCCCGCCGCCAGCAGCTCCTCCTTCGTCGGCCTGCGCGTCGCCATCCGCCTACCCTTGCCTTTCGCCCGCGCCCGCCGGCTTCAGTGCGGCGCTGATCTCGTCCACGGTGGCCCGCGCGCTCCGGCCCACGCCGATGAGCGTGGCGGACGCGAATCCCGTCCAGTTGCCGTATCCCACCAGCCACAGCATGGGCTCGCGAACGGAGCGGGTGCCTTCCACGAGCACCCGCCCGTCCGGTTCCACCACACCCAGCGCACGCAGGTGATCGAGCGCGGGCCGGAAGCCCGTGCACCAGACGATCGCGTCCACCGGCTCCTCCCGCCCGTCCGGCCACACGACGCCGCCCTCCGTCATCCGCGCGAATGGGCGCACCGCGCGCAGCACGCCGCGGTCGCGGGCCGCGCGCACGGGCGGCACCATCACCACGTCGCCCAGGCTGGCGGGCGGCGGCGGCGGGCGCCCCTCCTTCTTTGCCCGGTACAGCGCCGTCGCCTGGTCGAACAGGTACCGGCCGTCCACGTGGTCGGGAAGAAAGGTGGGGTCCGCCATCGTCACCCACGTTGTTTCCGCGACCAGGGAGAGTTCCGCGAGGATCTGCGCGCCGGAGTTGCCGCCGCCCACCACCAGCACGCGCTTTCCCGCCAGGTGGGCCGGCGAGCGGTATTCGGCCGAGTGGAGCTGCCTGCCGCGGAACGCCTCCCGCCCGGGCACGTCGGGCACGTGCGGCCGCGCCCAGCTTCCCGTCGCGCTGACCAGGGCGGCCGCGCGCCACTCGCCGCGGTCCGTCTGGACCGCGAATGCCCCGCCCTCCTGGCGAACCGAGCGGACGTGCACGGGGCGCTCGACCGGAAAGCCGTAGCGCGCCTCGTACTGCGCCAGGTACCCGACGGCCTCGTCCCGCGTGGGGTATTCCTCCGTGCCGCCGGGCATCAGCCAGCCCGGAAGCGAGCTGAAGCGCGCGGGCGAGAACAGGCGCAGGCTGTCCCACGCCCGCGGCCAGGCGCCGCCGGGCCCCTCCTGCGCGTCGAGGATCGTCCACGACAGCTCCGTCCGCCGCAGGTAGTAGCCCACCGCCAGCCCCGCCTGCCCTCCGCCGATCACCACCACGTCCAGGTTCCGCATGCCGCAAGTCTACCCGGCGGGGCGGAATGCGGCCAGTGGGGGCTCGGGGGATGGGCCCCGGCCGCTTCGGCGCGCTGCGGGAACGCCCCTCCGGGCCACACCACCTGCGGAAGATCGGCGCAGCGAGAGGTCGGTGAGCCTGGGATGGAATGGCCCGACGACCGGCGCCCCCCATCCCCGGCCCTTCCCCCCACAACTGCGTGTGGGAAGGGAGACGGAGAAGCGGCGTGTTGCACGATCGAACTTCTCCGCGGTCCGCGAGGAAGGATCGGGGAGGGGGCCGGGGGAGGGTCCGTACGCGCGGGGGGGGTGCCGTAAACCGGGTTCGATGGCGCCCCCCAACCTCCCCCGGCAGTTTCGGGGGAGGTGCGGGCCCGACGGCCGGCAGAGTGCCCGCCACCGCGCATGATCGACGAGGCTGCCGCAGTTCCCCCCCTCTCCGCGAGGAACGAACGAGGAGGGGCCGGGGGAGGGGTGTTCAGTACACGCGCGATTCCCAGTACGACTCGATGCTGTCCGGGAGCTTGTCGAGAAAGTTGTACTTGGTGTAGTACTCGATGTTGTCCACCGTGGTCTTGTAGTTGGTCCACGGGGCGCTGATGATGCCCGTGGTGTTGGGCATCATCACCGCGATCACCTGCAGGCTGCTGTTGGAGGTGGCCTGCGCCAGCCCATGCCCGTACGGCATCACCACGGCGATTTTCCACGTGTGGGTGGGGATCACCACCTTCCCCGCCCCCAGCAGCGTTCCCGCGTTCCCGCGCCCGCCGGAGATCACGTAGATCTCCTTGTTGGAGTTCTGCGCCAGCCCCTGCAGGTAGGTCTCGAACTTCAGCCACGGGCCGGCGTTCAGGTCGTGCCGCTGCGGCAGCACGTTGGTCATCACGAACGTGGCCTGGTTGTCCGTGGACGACCAGGTGCGCTCTTCGCTGCGCACCATGTGGCCGCGGTCGTAGCCGCTGTTGGTGTAGTCGCTGCTCACCACCCGGTAGCAGCCGGTGGGCAGCCCGGTGTCGGCGGTGAAGCTGGTGCTGCGAGGCGCGTCGCCGTAGTGCGTCTTGTTCAGGTTCCAGCTCACCCAGTTGGGCCCGCCCTCGCCGCAGTGGTGCGACAGGCTGTGCGTGCGCCGGTGGATCACGTAGTCGTTCGTGGTGCTGGCGTCGTACGGCGTGCCGAACTCCACGTGGCTGCGGTAGATGGCGGACGGATACGTGTAGTACGACGCCTCCTCGGGCGCGGACGCGGTGGGGGCCACCGCGTCGGGCGCGCAGGCGGCCAGGAGCGCGGGTGCCAGGGCCAGGAGCAGGCGGATGCGGCGAAACTGCGGGACAGCCATGCGGTGCTCCCAGTTACGGCGGGGAAAAAAGTTTGGGGATGACCACAAGCTAACGCACGGTGGCGGAAAAGAAAGGAGCATCGCGCGCGCCGCGCCGCAGGGGGCGCGTGGCCGCGACTTCGGCCCGTTCGCTCGGCGGGCTTCGCATCGCTATCGGCGGGTCGCGCGAGAGCGGCTGAAGCCGCCGCAACGACAGCGGAAAGCCCCGCAAACTGCGCGGGGCTTCAACGGCGAGGGGTGCGCGGGCGTGCACTCACCCGGCGTGTGGCAGGAGCGGTCCGCGAAGGCGGACGTCGCGAATTTGCAGCGGCGAATTCATTCGCTCCGGCGCGAAGGCGGCGATTACCGCATCGGAGCCGCAACCAGCGTCGATCACCGGGCGCGGTGTCGGCCTCTCGTGTGCACCTCACGCCGGAGCGGCTGAAGCCGCCGCAACGACAGCGGAAAGCCCCGCAAACTGCGCGGGGCTTCAACGGCGCGGGGTGCGCGGGTGTGCACTCCACCCAGCGTGCGGCAGGAGCCGTCCGCAAGGCGGACATCGGGAACTTCCAGCGGCGAATTCATTCGCTCCGGCGGGGACGACCGTGCGGTGCAGCATCCGCGCACCTCGCGCCGGAGCGTCTGAAGCCGCCGCAACGACAGCGGAAAGCCCGCAAACTGCGCGGGGCTTCAACGGCCAGGGTGCGCGCGCCGCGTCAGGTGGTCGCTTCCGTCCCCGGGCGGCAGTCCATGGTGGCGTTGCGCTGCACGGTGACCACGTACTGCCCGCTGTCCAGCACCCGGATGGCGATGTCGCCGTGCACGCTGGTGCAGTACGTCTGGGTCGTCGGGCGCCCCAGGAGCGCGTTCAGCGCGTTGATCCGCGGGTGCGACCGGCCGTTGGCGCTGATCACGGCGACCCGGGGCGCCGTGTGCGCCAGCCAGGCGGACGACCCGTTGAACCCGTTGTCGAACACCGCGTTGTTGGCCCCGTGATGCCCCACCTTCAGCGCCGTCACCCCCGAGGTCAGCTCCGCGAACGAGGTGCGCCAGCGCAGGTTGGCCTCCACCTCCCCATCCCCCGCAAAGAACATCGAAAAGGTCCCGCGGCGCAGCGAGGTGCCCAGCGACCCCTCGTTCAGCTGGTCGCCGCTGGCGCTGGAGTTGGCCAGGTAGGTGGGAAGCGGCGGGACCACCTTCGCCACGTCCGCCTGGTAGCCGAACGGCAGCTCCGTCACCACCGTGGGCACCACCACCGTGTCCGCCCGCGAGCGGGCCGTGGAGAGCACGGTCTGGTAGCCGCCGATGTTGGCGCGCTGCTGGCCGTTGTACACGAACCAGTGCACCGGGATGGCGTTGAGCACGGGGACCAGGCCGGCGTAGTGGTCGGCGTGGGCGTGGCTCAGCTGCACGAAGTCCAGCCGCGTGACGCCCAGCCCCTGCAGCCGCTGCGCCACGTACCCCGGGTTGGACGCGTTCATCCCCTGCGGCCCCGCGTCGATCAGCCCGTGGCGCATGCCGATGGCCGTGGAGTCGGTGATCAGGATGGCGTCGCCGCCGCCACCGGCCTCGTTGTCGCCCAGGTCGAACAGGCGCACGATGAGCACCCGCGCGCCCGTGAAGCGCACCGTGAAAGGGATGCGCGTCTCGGCCGTGGCCGTCCCGTTGCGGGCGGTGACCAGCAGCTCGTACGCGCCGGGCTGCGAGATCGTCCCCCCGGCCGCGAAGGCGGCGCCGTTCAGGGTGGCGGTGTAGGCGCCGCGGTCCACGGAGATGGCGACGGTGACGGGCGCGTCGTACGTGCCCCCCGCCGACACCCCCGACACGGTGATCACGGGGGCGACGGGTTCCGGCGGGCCGGCCGGCGAGCTGGAACACGCAGCGAGCAGCGTGGCCAGGGCCGCGGCGGAGAGCGAGCGTAGCAGCATGCAAGAAGGGCGAAACGGGTGCGACGGGGTTGAACCGGGCGTAAGTCTAACGCATTCCCTCGCTTCTGCCCACCCGCCCACCCGTTTTCCGCCCTCCGGCGCGCGTGGCGCGGCGATTCTGCCTGGCGGGGGCGTCACAGGGTTGACACCTCGGCCTGATTCCCCTAGCGTCCGCGCGGCTGCGCACGCGGCCGCTTCAGCAGTTCACCCCCTGCTCCCAGGACACGGAATGACTCGCATCCCCTTCGGGTCCGTGGGGTTTGCCCTGGCGGCCGCGCTGTTCGCGGCCGGCTGCGGCGACTCCACCGGCCCGGACGGCGCGCCCACGGACCTCACCGTTCGGGTGTACGTCGACGCGGACGGCTCCGGAACCTTCACCGCGGGCGACCTTCCGGTCTCCGGCGCCACCGTCACCGCCACGCGCGACGACGGGACCACCGCCACCGCCACGAGCGACGCCCAGGGCGTCGCGGAGTTCCCGGCCCTCCCCGCGGGCACCTACACGCTCTCGACCACCGCGACCCCCCCGGCCGGCGCCGTGCTGGCCACGGCCCGCACGCCGCTGTTCACGGCCACCGCACTGGGCGGCACCGCGACGGCCGCGTTCCGGGTCTCGTACTTCCCCGGCTCGCTCACGGGCGTGCTGTACCGGGACGAGAACGGCAACAACGCGTTCGACGCCGACGCCGATCTCGCGGCCCCGGGCATTCCGGTGGAGCTGTTCGCCGGGACCAGCGCATCCGGCACCCCGATCTCCACCACCAGCACCACCGCCGCCGGCGAGTTCCAGTTCAATGGGCTGCGTCCCGGAACCTACACCGTGCGTTTCGGCGTTCCCGCAGGGGTGAACGTCGTGGGTGGGGCCGCGCAGACCGTGACCGTCGCGCCCACGGGCACCACGGTGCTGCGTGCGCGCTTCACGGGCAACCTGCGCATTCCCATCGCGCAGGCGCGGATGCGTGCGGCAAACAGCGTGGTGACCGTGGAAGGGGTGGTCACCGCCGGCCGCGGCCAGCTGCAGGCGCGCAACTTCTACCTGCAGGACGCCACCGGCGGCATTCAGGTGTTCCTGCCGTCCGGCAGCACCGCGCAGGCCGCCCTGGGCGACAGCGTCCGTGTGACCGGTCCGATCGGCGCGTTCAACGGCGAGGTGCAGATCCAGACCACCGCCTCCGGGCCCGTGATCGTCGAAAACCTGGGCACCGGAACCGTTCCCGCGCCCCGCAGCATCGACGGCCCGCAGGTAATGGCGTTCACGTACGAGGGCCAGCTGGTGCGGGTGGACAGCCTGGAGGTGATCTCGATCCAGACGTTCGGCACGCCGGTGACGAGCGCGAACGTCGAGGTCCAGACCCCGCAGGGCAACCGCTTCGTGGTCCGCCTGGACAACGCCGGCAACGTGCCTCCGACCACCTTCGAGGTGGGCCGCGTCTACACCGTGACCGGCGTGATGGGCGTTCGCAACGGCGTTCCGCAGCTCAAGCCGCGCAGCACCGACGACGTGCAGCGCACGTCGGCGCCCACGGTGGCCGATGCCCGCGCGCAGGCGCAGGGCAGCCCCGTCACCGTGATCGGTGTGGTGACCGTCGGGCAGGGCACGTTCCGAACGGACAACATCTACCTCCAGGACCCCACCGGCGGCATTCAGGTCTTCGGCGTGCCCACGGGCGCCGGCATCGCCGTCGGCGACAGCGTGCAGGTGTCGGGAACGCTCGGACAGTTCGAGGGAGAACTGCAGGTGGTGAACCCGACCGTCTCCACGCTGGGAACCGGGACGGTGCCCGCGCCGCGCGTGATCACGGGCGCGCAGCTGGCGGGGAACGCGTTCGAGGGGCAGCTGGCGCGCATCGAGGACGTCGTCGTCACCAGCGTCGGCGGCGGGACCAGCAGCACCTTCAACGTGACCGGACGGGCACCGGACGGCACCACCGTCACCATCCGGGTGGAGGGCCGTACCGGGTTGACGCGCGGATCGTTCACGGTGGGCAGCACGTACGACGTCGTCGGGGTCCTGAGCTCGTTCCGCGGCACCGGGCAGATCAAGCCCCGCGGTGCGGCCGACGTGACCGCCGGCTGAACCCGCTACCCGAATTCACGAAGATGAATCTGAAATCCATTCTGGGGCGGGCGCCGGTGGCGCTGCTCGCGGCGGCCCTGGTGGCCGGCTGCGACCCGGACATCGCCCCGCCGTTCACCATCGAGGAGCCCGGCGCGGTGGAAGGCCTGGCCTTCTTCGACGCCGACGAGGACGGCGTGTTCGACCCGTCGGACGGCGACTACGCCCTCTCGGGGGTGCAGGTGCAGTTCCGGGTGCGCGGCACCAACCAGCTCCTGGCCGGCGGCACGGTCACCAGCGACGCGCAGGGCCGCTTCCTGGTGGGCAACCTTCCCGCCGGCACGCACGACGCGTTCATCGTTCCCGGCACCCTGCCGGCGGGCGTGCTGGTGTGCAGCAACCCGCTGCAGGTGACGGTGGAGCCCGGCGTGACCCGGTTCTTCCGCCTGCAGACCCGCGGCGGGTGCCTGGTGTTCATCGATGTGGCCGAGAACCAGCCGCCCAACTCGGTGGTGGTGGTGCGCGGCATCGTGACCGCCGCGCCCAACCAGCTGCGCGCCGGCGGCGACTACACGTACATCCAGGACGCCACCGGCGGCATCCGCATCTTTGGCAGCTCGCTGGCGGGGATGGGGATCGAGGTGGGCGACCGCCTGGAGGTGTCGGGCACCATCGGCCTGTTCAACGACGACCTGCAGATCAGCAACCCCACCGTCCGGTCGCTGACCAAGGACTTCGGCTCGGTGGCGCCGCAGGCCACCACCACCGGCGCCATCGCCGCCGCGGGCCCCACGCCGCGCGCGCCGCTGCAGGGCCGGCTGGTGAAGGTGAGCCGCGCGCAGGTGACGGGCGCCTTCGGCGCCGGCGGCCTCAACAACCGCAACGCCATCATCAACGACGGCTCGGGCGCCACGCAGATCCGCTTCGAGAGCGGGGTGTACGCCGACCCCTCGACGCTCCCCGCCACCTATCCCGTGGGCAAGTGCTTCGACATCACCGGGGTGGTGGGCAACTTCCGCGGGGCCGGACAGATCTTCCCCCGCACCCGTGCCGACGTGGTGGAGGTCCCCTGCTCATGAACCGACGAGGCGAACCTCTGATGACGAGCTTTCTGAACAAGTGGGCCGCCGCGGCGCGGACGGCCGCCTTCGCCCTGGCCGTGGCCGCGGGGCTGGCGGCGGCGCCCCCGCTGGCGGCGCAGACCACCACCGGCGAGATCCGCGGCCAGGTGACGGACGAGGAAGGCGCCCCGCTGGCCGGCGTGTCGGTGACGGCGCGCAACCAGGGCACGGGGCTGCAGCGCGGCACCACCACGGGTGCCGACGGCGCCTACGTGATCCGGCTGCTGCCGCCGGGCGCGTACACGGTGCGGGCGGCGCAGATCGGCCGGCGCACGGCGGCGGTGGACAACCTGAACGTGGCCGTGGGCGCGTCGGCGGTGGCCAACCTGCGGCTGGGCACCGAGGCGCTGGCGCTGGAGGCGGTGACGGTGACCGCGGCCGGCGGCCCCGAAGTGGCGCAGGGGGGCGTGACCCAGCTGGTGAGCGAGCAGCAGATCCGTGAGCTGCCGGTGCTGGGGCGCGACTTCACCGACTTCATCAACCTGTCGGGGCTGGTGGCGCCGGACCCGGGGAACACCACGGGCGGGCAGTTCTCCATCGCGGGCCAGCGCGCGTCGCAGACCAGCATCCAGATCGACGGCGTGGACGCGAACAACTCGTTCTTCGGCGAGAACCGGGGCGGGTCGCGCATTCCGTTCGCGTTCTCGCTGGAGTCGATCCGCGAGTTCCAGATCATCACCAACGGCTACGACGTCGAGTACGGCAGCTACACCGGCGGCATCGTGAACGTGGTGACGCGCGGCGGCACCAACGACTGGCGCGGCACGGCGTACGCCAACTACCGCAGCGACGCGCTCACCGGGCGCAACTTCCGCCAGGACGAGCCGCTGGAGGACTACCGGGTGACGCAGTACGCGGCCAGCATCTCGGGCCCCATCGTCCGTGACCGGCTGTTCTTCCTGTTCTCGCTTGACGGGCAGCGCCGCCGCGAGCCGCAGCTCCCCATCTCGCTGGCGCGCTTCGGGCCGGGCGGGGCCTCGGAGGACCCGGTTCTGTTCGACCAGGTGCAGCGGTACTTCCAGATCCTGGAGAACCGCTACGGGATCCGGAACGCCGGGTCGGGCTACGAGTCGTTCAGCACCAGCAACGACGTGCTCACGGTGTTCGGGCGCGTGGACTGGAACATCAACGACAACCACCGGCTCACGCTGCGGCACAACTTCAGCAACTTCGACAACCTGAACGAGTTCAACCCCAACTTCGACTTCATCTACGGCCGCTCGCGGGCCGAGCAGCTGGAAGGGACCACGAACTCCACGGTGGGCGAGCTGCAGTCGGTGCTGGGGGCGCGAACCTTCAACACGCTGCGCTTCCAGATCTCGGACGAGGGCCGGCCGCGCCAGGGCAACGACGTGCGCCCGGCGCTGATCGTGAACCTGGAGGGGGGGCAGCGCATCGGGTACGGCGGCACCTTCGTGTCGTACCTGAACAACCTGGAAGAAACCAAGTTCCAGCTGATCGACAACCTGACGCACACGCGCGGCGAGCACACCTTCAAGGTGGGCGGCAACCTGATGTACACGCGGATCTTCAACCGCTTCATCGCCAACGGCGCGGGTGAGTACAGCTTCCCCAACCTGGACGCGTTCGAGGCGTTCCAGCCGTCGTCGTTCACGCGCTTCATCCGCCAGGGCGGCGGCGTGCCGGTGTCGGAGTTCGACGTCGCCGAGTGGTCGCTGTACGCGCAGGACGAGTGGGCGGTAACGCCGCGGCTCACGGTGACCGGGGGGCTGCGCTACGACGTGCAGTCGTTCCGCAACGCGCCCCTCCCGGTAATCCAGGCGGAGCAGGCGTTCACGGTGGAGTCGGGGATCGCGCCCACCGACAACAACAACATCAGCCCGCGCCTGTCGCTGGCGTACGACCTGCGGGGCGACGGCCGCTCGGTGTTCCGCGCCGGGGCCGGCTACTTTTACGGCCGCGTGCCGTACGTGCTGGGCGGCAACGTGGCGGGGAGCGTGATTCCCACGGTGCAGGTGGTCTGCCGCGGGGAGCTGGGCGACCCCACGGCGCCCCCGTCGCCGCGGAACTACGGCAACTGGTCGCCGGGCGGGCTGGACAACCCGGAGCAGTGCGCCGAGAGCGCGGCCACCACGGGGCTGCCCACGTACACCTTCTGGCAGCCGGACTTCGAGTTCCCGGAGAGCTTCAAGGCCAACGTGGGCTTCGAGCAGGCGTTCGGCCGCAACACCACCGCTTCGGTGGACCTGCTGCTGACGCGGGGCTACAAGCTCTACACGGTGCGCAACCTGAACCTGCGCCCGGTGCAGTTCGAGCTGGAGGCCGAAGGCGGCCGGCGCATCTACCAGCCGGCGGCAATCTTCAACCCGGCGGCCAGCGACGCCACGGCCAACGCGATTCGGTCGCGGCTGAACCTGGAGTTCGGCGACGTCTACGTGAACTACAACGACGGCCGCTCCACGGGTACCACGGCCACCTTCAACCTGAACCACCGGTTCAGCGGGGCAACCACCTTTGGCGGGTCGTACACCTGGACGCGCGCGTTCGACAACTCGTCGTACTCGTGCTGCACCGCCAGCTCCGGCTATCAGGACCCGGACGTGGGGCTGTACGGCCCCAACGAGGTGGGCGGCATCGGCGACCGGGCGCGGACGTGGGGGCCCAGCTACTACGCCCGCACGCACACCTTCGTGATGAACGCGGCCACGCGCCTGCCGCTGGGGGTGAACCTGTCTGGCATCTGGCGCATCCAGAGCGGCCGTCCGTGGACGCCCGAGGTGAGCGGCGACATCAACGGCGACGGCACGCGCTTCAACGACCGGCCGTACCTGTACGCGCCGCAAGACCTGCCGCTGGCCGACACCGGCGCGGCGGCGGTGGAGCAGCGCGAGCGGTACGCCGGCTTCCTGAACAGCCGTGACTGCCTGAACGACTACGTGGGGCAGATCGTTCCGCGCAACACCTGCCGGTTCCCGTGGAGCAACACGCTGGACCTGCGGGTGAGCAAGAGCATCGGCAGCCGGCGCGGCCAGCGCGCCGAGCTGCAGGTGGACATGTTCAACGTCCTCAACGGGCTGAACAGCGAGTGGGGCCGCGTGGTCGGGGTGTTCTCGGCCAACCGGAACGTCCTGCAGGCGGTGCGCTACGACCCCGCCACCGGCCGCACGCTGTACCGCGTGCCGGCAAACTTCGGTCGCGAGGAGCCGCTGGGCGCCAACCTGCTGCTGCAGTTCCAGACGCAGCTGGGGATGAAGGTCTACTTCTAGCCCGCTTTAGCGGTCGGATCCAGGGCCGCCTGTCCCACTCCGGGGCAGGCGGCCCTTTCGCGTGCCGTCAGGGTGCGGGCGGGCGGGAGTGCGAAAGTGCGAAAGTGCGAAAGTGCGAAAGTGCGAAAAGTGCGAAAAGTGCGAAAGTGCGAAAGTGCGAAAGTGCGTGTGTGCGTGGGTGCGTGATACCGATTGTGGAGGATCGTTCTGGAATCCGCGCCGGAGAACGCATTGCCCGAGCCGCCGCAGTGCAATCCGCCGGGGGAAGACGGGCGGTGCTGGATGGGTGCGGTGCGACGGCCGGAGGCGGACCGGTTGGGACCGGCAGGATGCCGGCGTCCCCTGGTCGACAGGATGCTGCCGGCGAGGGGACGGGATCCGCATTTTTTGGACGCGCAGGGATCAAGGTGGCGCGGCTGGGGGGCGGCCGGGGCACATCATCCACCCGATCGCGATCCGTAAGAGGCCGCCCCGGCTGAACGCTGGACAACAGAGTGGATCACGGCCATTGGAAGTTCTGGTTACGAACCGGGACGACCAACGGGCTCACCCGCTTCTGAAGTGGGCCGTTTTCGTCCGGCGAATGTGTGCCGTTTTCATCCGGCCAGGGAACTCATGGCCCAGCAATGATCTGTGACCGAGGAGGCGCCCGCGGGCTCGAGTTCGGTGCAGGTTTTCCGGCGCCGACCGAGAGATCTACTCACCGGTGCCTGTACCCCTGCCGCACGGCGGCGACCCGCCCGGGTGACGGAGTGACCGAGGCCGGACACCGGGTTCCAGCGCCCGGCCCCCGATCAGCACGGCGGAGTAGATTCCTCGGACGGCGCCCCGACAGATCCAGCATGCGTCAGGATCGCGCGGGGCGCCTTCCTCGCAAGGCAGCCCGTCTGTGGGGGCTGCCCTGGGGGAAAGCGTTCGCGGACGAACGGAACGCTACGGGTTCGATGTGAAAAGAAGGCGCCCCCGCCTGAGCGGGGGCGCCTTTCGTTCGGGTCCGGAAACGGAATCCGCCGTTAGAACGCGTAGCGGATGCCGGCCTGCACCTGGTAGCGCGAACCCAGGTCAGAGATCGTGAACGGCGTGCTGCGCGGGGCGAACCCGTTGAGCAGCACCCGGCCGTCCACCGCGGTGGTGCTGGAGACGCGAAGCACCTGGTCCGCCTGGTTGGGCACGAACTCGCTCACGCCCCACTCGCTGTTGAGCAGGTTGGCAAAGTTCAGGATGTCGATGGTGAACTGCGCTCCCTGGCCGCGCAGCGTGGGCAGCGTCTGCGCGAACCGCACGTCGAAGCGGTTGCTCCACGGCTGCCGGCAGGCGTTGCGCTCGATCACCGTGCCGCGGGCCTCACGCAGGCACTCCACGCTCTCGATGAAGGCGTTCAGGTTCTGCCACGACGCCTCGGGCGTGTAGGGATTGCTCCCGCTCTGCGGCGCGAACCGCACCTGGTCGGCGCTGGCCGGAACGTAGATGAGGTCGTTGGCGTCCTGCCCGTCGCCGTTCACGTCGCCGTTGTACGTGTAGCTGTACGGACGGCCGCTCTCGCCCACGTAGATGAGTGAAAGGTCCGTGGGCGCGCGGCGGAAGAACGTGAACTGCCGCGTGCCGCTGGCCACGATACGGTGCGGCACGTCGTTCAGCGCCGTGCGCAGCGCCGGGGCGTTGGGGTTCTGGTCGATGGGGTTGAACCGGAAGTTGGACGACGCCTGGCTCGATGTAAGGCCGTTCACGTCCTCGGAACGCGAGAAGGTGTACGCCAGCGAGGCCTCCCAGCCGTCGATGAACGGCCGCTGCAGCTGCGCCGTGAGGCTGTAGCTGAAGTTCTCGCCCGTGTTGAACACGTCGTACACGCTGCCGAAGCCGCTGGCGCGCACGCGCGTGTACGCCTGCCGCCCCTCCACCATCGTGTTCCCCGCCGGGATCACCGTCAGGTCGCGGTAGGTGGGGTCGCTGCGGCTGTCGGTGTACAGCCCCTCCAGGGTGCCGTACAGGCCGAACGGCAGCCGCTGGTCCACCGCCAGCGAGTACCGCAGCACCTGCGGCAGCTTGAAGTCGGGGTCGATGGTGTTGATCTCGTTGGCCAGCGCGCTCACCGGCAGGGACTCACCGGCCGCGTTCACGCACGCCCGCGGCTGGTTGGCCGGGTTGGGGTTGAACCGCGGCGCGCGGGCGGTGCTGCTGGCACAGGTAAAGCGGGTGTAGTCCAGTCCCGTGTTGCCGTACGCGTTGGACACCCACACGTAGGGCGTGCGGCCGCTGAACAGCCCCACGCCGCCGCGCACCTGCGTGCTCTGGTTGCCCGTGACGTCGAAGTTGAAGCCGACGCGCGGGTTGAAGAGCACGGTGTTCTCCGGCACCTGGTCGGTGCGCCGGCCGAACGTGCCCAGGTTGGCCGCGGTGTACGCCGCCTGGAACGCGGTCTCGAACGCGGGGTTGCGGCCCGGGTTGTCGGGGAACTGGGTGAGGTCCCAGCGCAGCCCGGCCGTGAGCGTAAGCCGCGACGACAGCGACATGCGGTCCTGGACGTAGAACGACAGCTGCCGCACCGAGAACTCGGCCCGCCGCTGCGCGCCCTCCACGTCCTCGTTGAAGAACGAGAACTCGTACCGGCTGGGCGTTCCCGCCCGCAGCGCCTCGACGCCGCTGAAGCGGTAGAAGCCGTAGAGGTTGCGGGCGAACAGGTTGCTGAAGCTGAAGAACTGGTTGGTGGTACCCACCGTCACGCTGTGGATGCCGCGCGAAAAGCTCAGGTCGTTGGTGATCTCCAGGACGTCCTGGTCCAGCGCGTTGGCCACGGAGAAGTTCTCGGACCCGGCCACCACGCGGCAGCTGCTGCCGGCGCACGAACCCGAGGGCAGGTCCACCTCCACGCGCGGGAACAGGTTCGACGGCACCTCGCGGTTGTCGCGCACCGTGGTGTAGCCCACCCGGAACTCGTTGAACAGCTGGTTGGCGAAGGTGCTGTTCAGCTGTCCCACCGTGGCGTTGGTGGTGCTGTTGAACACGTACCCGCCGTTCCCCAGGTAGAAGGAGGCGTCCGACCGGCTGAAGTTGTCGTCGAACGCGTCCACGTAGTTGTGGCGCAGCGTGAGCCGGTTGTTGGCGCCCAGGTTCACGTCGAAGCGCGCGAACAGGTTGTCGCTCTCGCGGCGCAGGTTCAGCTCCTCGTACGTGCCCGGGTCGTAGCCGTAGACCTCACGCAGGATGGTGGCGACGGAGTCGACGCGGGCGCCCGAGATGGTGGCGCTGCCCGTGGTGGTGAAGCCGGTGCCCGAGCGCGTGACGAACGTGCCGTTGGGCGCCTCGCGCCGCGCCATCTCGCCGGCCACGAAGAAGAACGCGCGGTCGCGGATGATGGGGCCGCCCACCGAGAACGCCAGCTCGTTCTGCTTGAACTCCCTGAAGTTGGTGGAGCGCACCGTGGTGCCCGCCCGGTCGAACTCGTAGTTCCCCACCAGGCTTTCGTTGCGGCCGAAGAAGGCGACCGAGCCCTCGAGATCGTTGGTTCCCGACCGGGTGACGGCGTTGATGCCGGCGCCGGTAAAGCCGCCCTGGCGCACGTCGAACGGGGCCAGCACCACCTGGAACTCCTGGATGGCCTCCAGCGTGATGGGCTTGGTGCCCGCCTGGCCGCCGGGAGTGCCGCTGGAGGCAAGGCCGAATAGGTCGTTGTTGGCCGCGCCGTCGATCTGGATGCTGTTGAAGCGGAAGTTGCGCCCCGCGCCGCTGGTGCCGCTGCCGCTGGTGCTGATCTGCGGCACCAGGCGGGTGAAGTCGGTAAAGTCGCGGGTAATGGTGGGCAGCCGGCTGATCGCCGAGTCGCTGATGACCATGGCCGTCCCCGTGCGCCCGGGCGAGATCACCGCGCCCCGGTCCTCGGCGGTCACCGAGATCGCCTCCAGCACCACCGCCTGCGGCGCCAGGGTAAAGTCCACCGTCTCCGTCTGGCTGAGCGCCAGCTGCACGCCGGCGCGCGACTGCGTGCCCAGACCCACGCGCGAGGCCTGCACGCGGTACGGCCCGCCGGGCTGCAGGCCCTGCAGCAGAAAGCGCCCGTCGCCGCGCGTCACGGCACGGTACTCGGCGCCGGTGCGCGTGTTGGTGGCCACCACGGCCGCCCCTTCGATGGGCTCACCCTGTTCGGTGGTGACCCTGCCGGCCACGGCCGAAGTGGTCACGCCCTGCGCCGCCGCCGGGGCTGTCCAGCCCAGCAACGCAAGGAGCGCCCACAGCAGCGCAGCCGCTGCGTGCGAACGTCGAATGGTCAATTTTCCTCGGGGGAGTTGGAGGTTTACCGCTCCGGACCGCCTCGTCCGGAGCGCGTAAGGGTAGCACGCCCGGGTTGCACGAGACAGCCACCAATGTAACGAGTTCGGAACGACCGTCAACTGAGTAGATGCCGCGCCATTCGCCCCGCGGAAACCCCTGGAGCGCCGCCGAATCGCGCCAGGTCCGCAGGCGCGCGCGCGCCGCCGTGCGGACGAGGCATGAGGGCCTGAACTGGCCGTCTGATGCCGTTTATCGGATTCTTTTGTGCATTCGAGGCCGAAACGGCGTCTCACGCGGAGGGCGCGGAGAACGCGGAGCGGCGAGGACGCGGAGAACGCATCCTCATCTGTTCTCTGCGTCCGCGCCCTCCGCGCGAGACCCGCAGTAGAACTGTCAGTGCACAGCAGATCGTGGGAATCGGTATCACACAGGCAAAAAACCGAGCAGACCCAGCAGAGAGGCGGCCCGTGCACTCTGCTGAGTCTGCTGACGTTGGTGTGAGGCTAAATCTCGCCGGCCGACGAATGTACAATCTACTTCGCCGTGCTGGTGGCTGGCCCCCGGGATGGAGCCCGGCATGCGACCTCCATCACCCCATCACCCCATCACGGATCACCGGCCGTCGGTGATGTACCGCAGGGCGTCGTAGCGGGTGATGATCCCCGCCAGGCGGCCGCCGCGCCGCACCAGCACGGCGGGGTTCTGCCGCGACAGCAGCCGGGTGAGGCCCGGCATGTCCACGTGCGCGTCCACCACGGGAAGGGGCGCGTCCATCACGTGCTGGACGGACTGGTCCAGGATCGCGGTGTCCTCGATCACCCGCGCCATGAGCGTGCTCTCGGCCAGGTGCCCCACGCAGTCGCCCTCCACGATCACCGGCAGCTGGCTGACGTTGTGGGTGGTGATCAGCCCCAGCGCCTGCCGCACCGGCGTCTCGGGCGCCACGAAGACCAGCTCTTTGGGCGCGCCCTGCGCCTTCCCCGACAGCGCGTCGCCGGCGGAGATGCGCGCCGGGTCCAGCAGCTGGTTCTCCTGCATCCACTCGTCGCTGAACACCTTGGACAGGTACCGCTCCCCCGTGTCGCACAGGACGAAGACCACGCAGGCGTCGGGATCGTCCGCCTCGCGCGCGATCTCCAGCGCCACCTGGGCGATCAGCCCCGTGGACCCGCCCACGAACAGCCCCTCCTCGCGGGTGAGCCGGCGGGCCATTCCCATCGCCGAGCGGTCGTCCACCGTCCGCCACTCGTCCACCACCGACATGTCCAGCGTCCCCGGCACCTTGTCCTGGCCGATCCCCTCCACCTTGTACGGCGCGGATTCGGGCTTTACGCCCGTCTTTGCGTAGCCCGCCAGGATGGAGCCCTGCGGGTCGCCGCCGATGATGCGCACCTCCGGCTTGCGCTCCTTGAGGTATCGCCCCACGCCGGTGATGGTGCCCCCCGTCCCCGCCGCAGAGACGAAGTGCGTCACCCGCCCCTCGGTCTGCTCCCAGATCTCGGGGCCGGTGGTGCGGTAGTGCGCCAGGGGGTTGGCCTGGTTGTAGAACTGGTCGGCCAGGATGGCGTTGGGCGTGTCCTTGGCGATCTGCTTGGCCCGCATCACGTAGTTGTCGGGATGGTCGGGCGCCACCGCGCTGGGGGTGACGATGACCTCCGCCCCAAAGGCCTTGAGCAGGCGCACCTTCTCCTGGCTCATCTTGTCCGGGATGGTGAAGATGCAGCGGTACC
>JAHWJJ010000130.1 GCA_019348475.1 Gemmatimonadota bacterium
GGCGGCGGGTAGTAGGCCTCGAAGGCGACCGTCCGGCCGGTGGCCACCGCCTCCCTGACCTGCGAGACGATCTGGTCGTGAAGCTGTGCCGCGGACGCGGGATGCACCCGCAGCTGGAAGGCGGCTCCCGATGCGTCTTGCAGCGCCGCCCGCGCGAGCGCGGCCCGGTCCAATCCCGCCTCCGCGAGCGCCTGCGCGGGGGCGTAGCCCAGGCGGGCGAGCGCCAGCAGCAGGTGAATCGGCCTGACCTCCTCTTCAAGCGCGCCGGCCTCGTGCAGTGCCACCTCGAGCAGCTTGCGCGTCCAGCTGGAAAGCGCCGCGTCCATCGCGGTGCCGGCCTGCTGCCCGGCCGGCGTCGGCAGCTCGCGCTCGATGTGTGCGCGCAGCACGCCGGGATCCCCGCTCCACCCCTCCACGTGCGGGAATCCGCGATCCAGCAGCGCCAGCACCAGGTGCGCCGGCTCGGCCGCCCGCTCGCCGCGCGACGCCGCCAGCCCGCGGGCTGTGGCCAGCGTCTGGCGCAGCCACCGCGGCAGGCTCGCCACCCCGGCGCGTGCTTCGGATCTCGTCATCGATGCCTCGCGGATTGTGTCATTCGCACAGATACAATAGCCAGGGCGACCGGCTTGTGTCAATGCCAACAACACAAATCGCCATTGGGGCGATCATCCTCCTTTATGCTCCCGCGCCCCCCGCACCCGTCCGAACTCCGGCAGCCGCGCGCCCGCCGCCGCGTCCGCCGTCCCGCCGCTCTCCCCCGCCCCTCCATCTGTCCCGCCCGTCCGAGGCTAGTGGATAGACCCAAGGGTGTGCACAAAAGCACACTACGGCTGTGCGCCAGGCTCCTTCATCTGGTCCCGTAATGCGAGCAGACGGACGGCGAGGTGCTGAAGCTGGCCCGCGCGGCCCATCAGTCCGTTCGCGAGTTGCTCAACGCTATCAGCCTGCGGCGTGCGGGCGCCCACAACCCAGGCCTCGAGCGCGGCGCGGCTCAGTTCCGCATCACGCGCGAGCAGGGTGCGCGGAAGCTCGCTCTCCTGGATCACTTCTCGGACGATCTTCTGGATTCGATCCGGGCTGACCACACGCGTCTCCCTTCGAGGCGTAGAGCAGGATCGTTGACAGAAACCCGCCTACACATTAGATATACACCTAAAGCCGAAGGGCAGCCGCTCACCCCGCCAAGAGTTCGCGGCTGCCCTTAGAATCCACCCGCCGCGAGGCAGATGGGATGTCTACACAATAGGCATCCTCCGCCGGAGGCGCAAGCAACCAGGAGCGATGCCATGAAGATGGAAGGAGCCTCCCCCGCGCGCCTGCTAGAGATGCTGTCGGACCGCTTCGGGGCGTTCGAGGCGATTGCCTACTCCACAATCAAGCTCGCCCGCCATGTGCCGGAGGACGAGCTTGCGATGGATGTGCTGGTGGCCGAGGCGGTGCTGGAGTTTGGGAGTGATCTGCGCGAAGCATGCAAAGCGGCGGCGAGTGGGTAGACGAGCAGTTACGTTCGCCTCCGCGACGAAGATGAGAAAGCGTGAGCCGAGCAAGTCGCTCCCCACCATCAAGACGGGTCGGGAGCGTAGGCGCACCCGGCCCGTCCGTAGATTCCGCCACTCGCCTCATACGTCAGTGAGGAGGCGTTTCAGCGGCCGTAGCTGTGGAGTCCCGCCGCCGTTCCTCCTTCTCTCGCTCGTGCTCTAAAATGGATCGGAATGGAGTTACCCAGTCCTCGCCGTACGTCTGGGTCACCAGCTCTACATGTTGGGGTGGCACATCCGCTTCCATTTGTCGGAGATAGGTGAGGAAATCATCGCGCGTCCGCGTCGAAAAGATCCGGGTCGGGTATCGGGCAATCTCCCTGTTGATAGGACCGTTGCCAAGGATCTGTGCGAACTCGTCGTCAATGAACATCGCGTCGCAGTACGGCAGATATGCCGAGATGGCATCAACGTCGTTCGGGGTTCCCTGGCTTGGGGGCTTCTTCTTCCCGCTGACGGCACTCCGGGCTAAGCCAGCGAAGAGGAGCGCCGCCAAATGGTTCTTCGGCGCCTGCATCACGGGCTCCGACAGCAGGACGGCCGCAACCCGCCGGACCCGTTCATCGAATGTATCGCCGGGCTTCTCCAACTCCTTGATTAACTGCAGAGTGAGCGCCGCGAGTTGCCCAGGTATGAGGGACAGAGGGTCCGACAGCGTCTCGGTCCCAGTGTTCAGGCGGTTTACGAGGTCCAGGTGCCTGAGAAACGAGTCGATAGCAACCTCTGCGACCGCTCTCCGCTCTCGCTCGAACTGGACCTCAAACGTGAGGCCATTCTCGGCCTTCCACCGCTCCCATACAGCGAGCAGAGCCGCATGGCCCCTAGACCGTGATGCGCGCCGGTCAGCCAAACTGAGCCAGTGACCCATGTTGACAGTGAGTAGGAGCCTCTCGCTCCACTGTTCCAGCCCACCATCGATGACATCGGAGGGCGTAATCCTGCTCCAGTCCGGCTGCCTCCCTTCCTCCATCGCATGGACGGCCTCCCAGATCTGGCGAATGTGTATCGCCATGGGGAAGTCGAGACTCACACCGGAGGCGAGGTGCGTGTATAGGCGGCGCAACACCCCTTCAAAGCGGTCGTCGTACGCCGATTCTTCCTCGTGTATCGGGGACTCAGGACAGACGACTATCTGGAGCTTCACTAACCGATCAAGCTGGTCAAACACCTCCAACCAATATGGATCTGACCGCTTAGTCTTTGCCTTCCAGACGGGGTCAAGCTCCTTTGCCACGTTGCTCAGAAGCATCTGGTCCAAGTAGATCAGACGCTTCTGGAGGGGCGGCAGTTGCACTCCTGCCGTGTACCAGCAGTTCCGGCATCGGCGTTGATGGAAGTTGTTCGAGATGGACAGACTGCCGAACTCCGGTTGGTCGCACTGTGGGCAGGGACCGAACGGGCCCGTGATAAAGAGGCGCGGTTCGAAAACGAACTCTCTATTGCTCATGTGCGCCTTTTCGAAGGGGTGCATAAATCGAAATACACCAGATAAAGCGGTTCGTGTCCGCCCGCACGCCCCCACAATTTAATTTCTGTCTTACTGAAGCCCGCCGACATGTGGGGCAGTCGGGGCGTCGCGCACATTTTGTGCGCATCTGCCCTTGGGTTGATCGAGGCCTCTAACTCTCAATGTAATTGGGTTATGAACTACCGTAATGAGGCGCGTTTGCGCCTAGATGCAGCCAAGAACGAGTTGACGAGCGGCGATGATGCTCGCCTTAAGTACGCGGCGCTCGAACTGCGGATGTCGATGGAGGCACTTACCTATGACCGGGCGCTCGCCTTCAAGGATGAGTTTCCGCCGGCCGAGTATCAGACTTGGCAGCCAAAGAAGGTAATGTTGGTGCTTCTTGAGATACATCCCTCGGCTGATGCGGACAGAGCACTAGCAATTGGGGGGCCAGCAGAGGAGGGCGTTCCAGCTTCCATTATGCATTCACTTGGGACGGAGCGGGTGCTCAACATGCGCGCTCTAAAGAAGCATTACGACGCGTTGGGAAGCTACCTGCATCTGCCATCAATGAAGCAGACGATCGAGGGGCGGACCGTTGACTCTGCCAAACTGCGAAAGAGGTGTGAGGAATTAGCGGCACTAATTGACGACGTCCTCTCCTCCCGCATTTTTAACGTAACGCTAGGTGTGTTTTCTACAATGAACTGCTTCCGTTGCGAAAGGCCGATTCGTAAGCGGGTGCAAGATGAACAAGAAGCCGTTGCGGAGTGTTTTGATTGTCACGCAACTTACTCTCTTGTACCTGTGGAGAACGGGCAGATTGAGTGGCATCCCAAGGGACGGGATGTGGCCTGCCCACGTGAAGGGTGCGCTGGACGAATATTTGTGTGGGAAGCCGATCAACAGGTTGGCAAGCACTGGGAGTGTAATACATGTGGAGGACGGAATGCTCTCGTCCTGGCTGTGCACCAAGAAGCGGCTTCGCCGTCTGGCCAAGTAGCCGAATGACGAAAAGGCGAGCGAGCGCAAGGGCGCTGACTGCCTCTGCGGGTCCAGGTACTTGCGGCCTAAGCGCCGGAGTCACTCCATCCCAGCATCTCGGCGGTCCGGCACAAAGCCGGCAAGCAGTGTCTTAGCTGCTTATGACCGGAAGAGCTGCGCAATTGTGCCCTCCAAGTGCGGCCCAAATAACCCCACAACACCAAGATTGCACCCACATCGAGCTTTCGGCGAGTGTTTTTCTCTGCGTCAGGGATGTCTTGGGCCATTCGAAACAAGCAGAAGGCTACCACAAAGATATACAATCCTACCAGATATTCACCACAGAATCGGTATGAAACTGCTGCTGCTGCTACTGAAGCGATGAGCGCCGGCGTGTACAACTGGCTCCTCATCTTTTTGCCGAATGATCCTGCCGCGTCAATCCCTATGATAATTGAGACGACAATGTTGGCGATAGCTAACGCATTCATCTCGCTCCCCTTCTCGGTGCCGCTTACGGCGTCAGCGCCGCTGCATCGCGGCAAGCGCTGCTACGTACATGCAATCGAGCCTCACCCTGCCATCGCCAGCAGCTCCGCCGGGTGCAGGCTGCGGCGGTTGTCGCAGAAGCTGGCCATCGGGTGGCGGCGGTTGAAGCCGGGGGGCGACGACATGGTCATCCGCCGCCGTCCCGCGTACCGCGGGGAAGACCACGCGCTGGCCGCAGCTTTGGCTCACCTCGTGGTGCTCGGCCAGTTAAGGCGTCGCAGGCGCAGTAGGCTGGGGGCCGGGCCGCTTCGTTGTGATTGACGCGGCCACATCTGGAAGGATGTAGATCGTCTTGAGCAGCGTCTCCGCGACGTCAAGTGCTGCAATGAGGTCTTGTGGTTGCGGCGCCCGGATTTCATGTGCCGCATCGTTCCCCATAAACCGGTGTGCATGTAAGAACTCCGCTTGCTTTTCGGACAGGTAGCCTAGATCCGCTAATTCGTCGATGTTCCCAGCCAAGTTCTTGGCTTTCGTTTTTTGCTCCAAGCAAATCGATTCGATCAGCGCGCGCAATCCGATGGCGGTGAGAATTGGTGCGCTTGAGTTCAGTGCCTTGAGTACCTCAAGATACATATGGCGCGTCCGTGCCGGGAACTGCTCATACCCAATCATCGGCTCGCGCCCCTCTGTACGGTTCGGATACAGATTCTCGCTTATGTACGGTTCCCCAGTATACGGGTCAAAGTCCTCTGAGGTTGTGGTAGCCTTCCGAAACGAAACCGTTTCACAGCCGCGGCACTGAACAATTTGGTGGGTTTCCCACCACCGGATATCACCATCCGGTGTTTCTCCTGAACTGCGATGAACCGCCAACACATCATGATTTGTTAAACGCTGGCATTCTGCGCACTGAACCTTCTCTAACGATTGCTGCTCGGTCATGGCGCTATCCTCGTAGGTTGAAATCAGCTGTTCATCCGACGCATTTTACATGCTCAAATCCTGTGGAATCACCCCGCCTTCGCCAGCAACTCCGCCGTGTGCAGGCTGCGCCGGTTGTCGCAGAAGTCGGCGATCTGGTGGCGGCAGCTGAAGCCGGGGGCGACGACCAGGTCGTCGGCCGCCGTCCCGCGCACCGCGGGGAAGAGCACGCGCTCGCCGCAGGCCTGGCTCACCTCGTAGTGGCCCTGCTCGTAGCCAAAGCTGCCGGGCATCCCACAGCATCCGAGGGTCAGGCCCAGTGCCTGAAAAGCCTGCGCAGACTGTGATCCTCAACGCGCTTCGTATCGCCGAGTCAGCAACGGAATCGCGGTATCTCTCCAAAACTGCGGGACAACCATCCCGCTACTCATCCCACCGTGACTGTATCTCTCCACAAAGATGTAATCAGGGTGCGAGATCGGCTTTCCGGTTAGTTGTTCGAACATACTCTCGATCGCCCCGATCAACTCCTCCGGCGTAGCGGGGCAGGGCGTAGCCGCGAACCGCTCCCGCATCTCTCGCCACAGCCACGGATCCCCGCGCAACGCCCACTGGACAGGTTCATCGCGGAAGAGGTCGGAGATCGGGATTGGCATTGTCAGCACATCCGTGGCCACTGGTGGTTACGCCGCCATCGCCAGCAGCTCGGCGGTGTGCAGGCTTCGCCGGTTGTCGCAGAAGTCGGCGATCTGGTGCCGGCAACTGAAGCCGGGGGCGACGACCAGGTCATCGGTCGCAGTCCCCCGCCGGCGGGGAAGAGCACGCGCTCGCCGCAGGCCTGGCTCACCTCGTAGTGGCCCTGCTCGTAGCTGTTGATCACTCGTCGAACTCAGAGCCAGGCACCAGCCCTTCCAGGAACGCTCTAAATGTGGGTGCGACCTGAATGTCTTCATCGCATTCAACATCGATCCACGCCACGGCCGGCACAGGCCCACGGCGGTAATCCAGAGTGATCCACCAGTGGCCATCACCTGCCAGGAGGACCTGGCGCGGCGGAAGCCCCCACTCCTCCGTCATATACGCCGTTTCAAGCACGTTCTGCGTTGTTTCAACGGCTGGATCTGTAACGATCCCGAATAGCTCGTCGAGTGGAACGTGGTCTTCGGCCCACGTCGTTCTCCGGGTCATGGGAAACGCGAATCCCCGGGTGTAGCCTCCGTTTTGTACCCTCAGGAGCCGCACATATTCATCAGGGAGGGTTACACCGAGCTGCGCCTCTGCCGCTGCCCGCATCTCATCAGTGAGTGGAGGATGCTGGTAGTAGTTGGTGCCCCAGAATTCATCGATCGGAATCATTCGACTCACCCCGCCATCGCCAGCAACTCCGCCGTGTGCAGGCTGCGCCGGTTGTCGCAGAAGTCGGCGATCTGGTGGCGGCAGCTGAAGCCGGGGGCGACGACCAGGTCATCCGCCGCACTGCCCCGCACCGCCGGGAAGAGCACGCGCTCGCCACAGGCCTGGCTCACCTCGTAGTGGCCCTGCTCGTAGCCGAAGCTCCCCGCCATCCCGCAGCATCCGCTGTCCAGGATGCTGAACTCCAGCCCCTCCACCTTGCTCAGCACCTGGCGCGTGGGCTCCATCCCCACCAGCGCCTTCTGGTGGCAGTGGCCGTGCACGATGGCGCGGCGCTCCAGCCGGCCGGGGCGGTAGTCCGGCAGGGTGGACAGGAACTCCTCCAGCGTCACCGACGCGGCGGCCAGCGCCTTCGTCCGCCCGTCGCGCACCAGGTCCGGCAGCTCGTCGCGCAGGGTGAGGATGCAGCTGGGTTCGATCCCCACGATCCACGCGCCCGCCTCCACCTCCGGCATCAGCGTGTCCAGCAGCGTGGTCTGCAGGTCGCGCGCGTGGTCCAGCAGGCCCTTGCTCACCGCCGCGCGGCCGCAGCACACCTGCTTCTTCGGCAGCTTCACCGTAAAGCCGGCGCGCTCCAGCACCGTCACCGCGGCCTGCAGCGGGCCGGGGCCGAAGAAGCCGTTGAAGGTGTCGTCGAACAGGACCACCGTCGGCCGCTCGAAGCCGGGCGCCACGCGGCGCTTGCGGAACCAGCGGCGGAAGGGCTCCGGCGCGAACGCCGGCATCTCGCGGCGGGGGTCTACCCCGCCCATCCGCTTGATGGCGCCGGAGAGCATCCGGTTCCCCAGGTTCGCGAATCCCGGCGCGATGGAGGCGGCCCGGGCGAAGTCGTGGATGCGCCCGAAGAACTGCGCCTTGCGGTCCGTGCCGTGCTCGCGCTGATGCTGGGCCAGGAACTCGGCCTTGTAGCGCGCCATGTCCACGCCCACGGGGCACTCCGTCTTGCACGCCTTGCACGCCAGGCAGAGGTCGAGCGCCTCCAGCACCTCGGGGCTTCGCATCCCCGGCAGGTTGCCCTTCATGGCCTCGCGCAGCGAGTTGGCGCGGCCGCGCGTGGAATGCTGCTCCTCCAGCGTCACCATGAAGCTGGGGCACATGGTCCCCGCGTCCAGCTTGCGGCAGACGCCCATCCCGTTGCACTTCTCCACCGCCACCGCAAAGTCGCCGCCGTCCTCCGAGTAGTCGAACCACGTCTGCGGGGGATGCGCGCGATAGTCGTCGCCGAAGCGCAGGTTCTCGCTCATCCGCTGCACGGGCGGCACGATCTTCCCCGGGTTGATGCGGTCCTCGGGATCGAACGCGTGCTTCACGCGGCGGTGCAGGTCCATGATCTCAGGCCCGAACATGATCGGCAGGAACTCCGACCGGCTCAGCCCGTCGCCGTGCTCGCCGCTGAGCGATCCGCCGAACTCCACCACCAGCTCCGCCACCTCGCCCGCGATGCGCTGCATGCGGTGGACGTCCTCGCCGCGCTTCAGGTTCAGGTCCACGCGGATGTGCAGGCACCCCTGCCCCGCGTGCCCGAAGAAGCCAAGCGAGGTGCCGTTGCGCGCGACGATCTCCTCGAAGCGCCGGGTGTACGCGCCCAGCTTTTCCGGCGCGATCCCCGTGTCTTCCACGAACTCTTGGGGCTTGATGTCGCGGTGCGAGGTGGTTCGATACAGCAGCCCCGTCGCCGCCTGCCGCAGCGCCCAGGCGGCGTTCTGCTCCGCCGCGCTGAGAAAGACGCCGGCCACCGGGCTCCCCGGCAGCCCTGGCGCGCGGCGGGCGAAGTCGTGCGCGCGCTCCGCCACCTCGTCCGCCGTCGATCCGCTGAACTCGCAGAACAGCACGCCCATCGCGTCCGGCTCCACCAGCGCGGCCGTCGCGCGAAAGTCGAACAGCTCGCGCGCGCCCTGCATCACCCGTGAATCCACGATCTCCAGCGCGGAAAGACCGGCCTCGGGGAGGATGAACGGCGTGGCATCGAACGAAGTAAACCGCTCCGCGAAGCTCAGCAGCACCAGCGCGCGATGCGCGGGCACCGGCACCAGCCCCAGCTGCGCCTCCACCACCGTCGCCAGCGTCCCCTCCGATCCGACGATCAGGTGCGCCAGGTTGAGCTCCGGCGCCTCGAGCATCGCGTCGAAGTTGTAGCCGCTCACCCGCCGCGGCACCTTGGGATATCGGTCGATGATGCGGGCGCGCTCCGGCTCCAGCAGCGCCATCACCCGCCGCGCCAGCTCCCCCTCCACGCCGCCCATCGCCCCGATCCCCTCGCGCGCTACCGGCCCGAAGTGCGCGGTCGCCCCGTCGCCCAGGATGCAGTCCAGCGTGTGCACGTGGTCGCCCGTCTTGCCGTAGACCAGCGACCGCGCCCCGCACGAGTTGTTGCCGATCATCCCGCCCAGGCAGCACTGGCGGATGGTGGCCGGGTCCGGCCCGAACGTCAGCCCGTGCTCGCCGGCGGCGCGGTTCAGCCGGTCCAGCCGCAGCCCCGGCTGCACCCGCGCCGTCCGCCGGTCCGGGTCGATCGACAGCACCCGGTTCATGTACTTGCCGAAGTCCAGCACCAGCGCGGCGCCCACGGTCTGCCCCGCCAGCGCCGTTCCGCCGCCGCGCGGAAGGACGGGGACGCCGTGCTCCGCCGCCAGCCGGGTGGCGTTCGCCACGTCCTCCGCGTCCTTCGGCACGACGACGCCCACGGGGAGGATCTGGTACAGCGACGCGTCGGTGCTGTAGAGCAGGCGCGATTTGGCGTCGAAGCGCACCTCGCCGCGGATCTTGTCCGCGAGCGCGCGCTCCAGGCGGGCTCCCTTCGCGTCGGGCTGGATGACGAGCATGTGCCGTGGCTGCGGATGTGTTGAGGAGCCGCACGGAGGGATGCCCCGCCGGTTCCGGAACTTCGGATTCTATCGCGGCAGGAGACCAGCGGCACGCAGCGGGCCACGGCGGCGGGAGGTGTGCTCAGGTAAGTCGTGGACGGGCGGATTGTTGCTCGCAGTCGGCGGGGGGGTCGGCTGAGTTTCTCGGCAAGGCAGAGTTTTACGGCGCCGCGCTCGCGCGAGCCCCCCCTCCCCGGCCCTCCCCCGCAAACAGCGCGGGGGGGGGAGTTGGAGACGCAGCCCGCGGCACGGGGGCGAATTCTCCCCTTTCTCCCGCGCAGCGGGGGAGAGGGGCCGGGGGAGAGGGGGC
>JAHWJJ010000131.1 GCA_019348475.1 Gemmatimonadota bacterium
AGGAAAGCGACCAGCTGCCCTTCTGCAGCGAGGTCCGCGGCGCCGTGTCGGCGGGCACGGGGACGGCCAGCGCGAAGGCCGTGGTGTCGGCGGGGGACGGCGTCTCCTGTGCGCGCGCGGGCACGGCGAGCGCGAGCAGTGCGGCCGATGCCGCGGCGTGGATGCGCATGTGGATGAGGTCGATGGGAAGCGGCGGACGAGCGCGGCGGAGCGGACGGAAGCGCCGTCTGTTTGCGGGCAGGCCGGCAACTTACGGCGCGGAGGGGTGCGGCGCCACACCCGCGCCGCTGGACGCGGAGGCGGTCCGGCGCTTATATCGGGCGGAGCGGAACGACGCCACCCCCCATTCACCCGCGGAACACGATGGCGAGAACCCCCGAGGCACTGATCAGGAAGGAGTGGGAGCGCTGGAGCGGCCGCCCCGGGGGCAAGGCCGCGTTCAGCTGGCTGCTGGGGCGCCTGGTGCCCTACAGCGGGACCATGGGCGCGCGGGTGGAGGAGCTGCGCCCCGGCTACGCGCGCGTGACGCTGCGGGACCGCCGCCGGGTGCGCAACCACCTGCGCTCCATCCACGCGATCGCGCTGATGAACGTGGCGGAGCTGGCGACGGGGCTGGCGCTGAACTTCGCCATGCGCCCGGACGCGCGCTCCATCCTCAAGGGGCTGTCCATCGAATACACCCGAAAGGCCCGCGGCACCCTGACGGCGGAGGCGAACGCGCCGGTGCTGGAGAGCAACGACGAGCGCGAGATCACCATCCCCATCGACATCCGCGACGCGGAGGGGGAGGTCGTCGCCAGCGCCGAGGCCCGCTGGCTGGTGGGCCCGCGCGAGTAGGCCGTCCGCCACCGCGGGGGCGAACGTCGCGGCGGCGTCATCATGCCATCTCACCATTCAGGTTCTGATTGCCTTCATGAAGAAGAAGTACGCTCCGCCGGCGGACCGTGACCGCGTCCCCGCGATGTTCGTGGGAGATCAGCAGGCGGCGCCGGCGGCCCTCGCCCCCGACGCGCGCGAAGCCGCCGCCATGCTCCCGGACGACCTTCGCGTGGTGGTCGAAGGGACCACCACCCACCGCGTGTCGCTGATCGCGGCGGGAGTGCTGGCGGCGGCGGTTTTCGCGCTGGGCATCTTCAGGAACGTGCTCCCGCCGCCCGGCGTTCCGTTCTACCCGGTACTGCTGGGCGCAGGCGGGCTCCTGCTCACGCTCGGACATCGCCTGTTCGCCAGGCACCGCAAGGAGTACCGCCTGGCGGACGATGGCCTGGTCGTGGAGCTGCTGCACGCGAACGAGTCGAGGCCGCGGGTCACGCGCATCCCCTGGACGGAAATCGAGGACTACTCGCTTTCGGTTGACGATCGTTCGGCAAAGCTGCGCGTCGCCAGCGTGCGCGGCTTCAGCGTCTCGTTGAAGGACCGGCCGCCGCGCCTGGCTACGCGCGAGTTCATCCGCCGCTTCGTGGAGAAGGCGGAGCGGCATCCGCGCGCCGTGCGGCCCGGCGCCGCCGTCGACACCGTCGGCGCGACGGGCTCCATGAGCTCCCTGGCCGCCCTCGCGCTGGTCGTGCTGGGGCTGTTTGGCGATGAAATATGGGATGCGCTGGATCTTCCGGCGGGCCATGGACCCGCCGGGCTGGTCGCCCTGGGCGTCGTCGCCTGGGGGCTGCGCACGTGGAAGCTGCTGAACGACGACGACGTGGCGTACCGCGACCGCGCGTCCAGGCGCCCGATCGCGCGGCTGCGCAGCTGGCTGCGGCGGGTGCTCGGCATCCGGGTGGTCTGATCGACGGCGCGGCGTCCATCCACAGCGCTCCTTTCACCCCTCGCGGCATGAAGAAGAAGCACCGTCGGTCGGCTGCCCCTCCCCCGCCGCCCATGCTGGTCGGCGACGAGGAGCGGGCGGAGGGGCGTGTGCCCGAATCCCCGGCGCGTGTGCCCGAGCCCCCGCCGGGCGCGCTGGACCCGGCGGGGGGCCCGCCGGTCACTCCGCCGCAAGACCTCAGGTCGCGGCTGCAGGCCTTCTTTGCCCTGCCGCCCGACCCGGCGGGGCGCCCGCCGGTCACTCCGCCGCAAGACCTCAGGTCGCGGCCCCACGCCTTCTCTTCCCTGCCGCCCGACCCGCCGGAAGAGCGATACCCTGCGGTCGGGTCCGGCGGCGAGAACGGGAACAGAGTGGGGTGCCTGGCGGTGCTGGTGCTGGTCGTCGTGGGTGGAATCGTGGAAGAAGCCTTCACGATGGGCAACCCGCAGAGATACCTCGGGCTGGGTGTCTTCGCGGTGGTGGTGGCGCTCATCGGGCTATGGACGACCCTGCACGACTCCGACCTGGCCTACAGCGACCGCGACTCGGACGGCCGGATGGCTCGCGTTCGCAACCGGCTCCGCCGGCTCTTCAACATTCCCGTGATCTGAGGCACGCCACCTTCGCAGCGCAGGTCCTGCAGGCGAACCCGTGACCGCCTGCGTCCAGCACCTGCTGCATCCTCCACCGGCGGGCCCACGGCCCGGAGAGTGCGAAAGGTGAGCGCGGTGAACGCGCCACGTGCTCAGGAACCCAGGTCCATCCACCGGATGCCCCGCACCGCCGCGCCGCCCGCCGCCGATCCGCTCGCCCCCGCCGAGGCGTGGTTCGCCGCGCGCGGGTGGGAGCCGTTCGCGTTCCAGCGCGAGGTGTGGCGCGCATACCTGGCGGGGGAGAGCGGCCTGATCCACGCCGCCACGGGGACGGGCAAGACCTACGCGGCGTGGCTGGGGCCCGTGCTGGAGTGGCTCGCCGCCAATCCCGACGCATCGCCCACCGCCAAGGCGCCGCCGCTGCGGGTGCTGTGGATCACCCCGCTGCGCGCGCTGGCGGCGGACACGGAAGAGGCCCTCCGCGCGCCGCTGGTGGACCTGGGGCTCCCCTGGACGCTGGAGTCGCGCACCGGCGACACCTCCGCCGCCGTCCGCAGCCGACAGCGCACCCGCCTGCCCACGGCGCTGGTGACGACGCCGGAGAGCCTGGCCCTGCTCCTGTCCCGCGACGACGCGCTACAGCTCTTCGCCAGCCTGCAGGCGGTGGTGATCGACGAGTGGCACGAGCTGATGGGGAGCAAGCGCGGCGTGATGACCGAGCTGGCGCTGGCGCGGCTGCGCGCCTGGAGGCCCGGGCTGCGCAGCTGGGGGCTCTCGGCCACCATCGGCAACCTGGCCGACGCGCTGGACGCGCTGCTGGGCACGGCGCCCGACCGTCCGCCGGGGCGCACCATCCGCGGGCACGTCCCCAAGGAGGTGGTGGTGGACGCCCTCATCCCCCCCACCATCCAGCGCTTTCCCTGGGCCGGGCACCTGGGGACGCAGATGCTGCCGCAGGTGGTGGAGGCCGTGGAGGAGGGCGAGACGGCCATCGTGTTCACGAACACCCGTTCACAAACGGAAATCTGGTACCAGGCGCTGCTGGAGGCGCGGCCGGACTGGGCGGGGCAGATCGCGCTGCACCACGGCTCGCTGGACCGCGCGCGGCGGGAATGGGTGGAGGACGGGCTGCGCTCCGGGCTGCTGCGCTGCGTCGTGGCGACGTCCAGCCTGGACCTGGGCGTCGACTTTTCGCCGGTGGACCGGGTGCTGCAGATCGGCAGCCCCAAGGGGGTCGCGCGGCTGCTGCAGCGCGCCGGCCGCAGCGGCCACCGCCCCGGCGCCGTGAGCCGCGTCACCTGCGTGCCCACCAACGCGCTGGAGCTGATCGAGGTGGCCGCCGCGCGCGACGGAATGCGCGCCAACGCGGTCGAGTCGCGGCTCCCCGTGGAGCGCCCGCTGGACCTGCTGGCGCAGCACGTGGTGACCGTCGCCCTGGGCGGCGGATTCCGCCCCGACGCGCTGAAGGCGGAGGTGCGCACCACGCGCGCGTACGCCGGGCTGCTGGACGACGAGTGGCGGTGGGTGCTGGACTTCGTGACCCGCGGCGGCGACGCGCTCAGCGCGTATCCCGAGTTCCAGCGCGTCGTGATCAGCGACGACGGCACCTTTCACGTGGCCGACAGGCAGGTGGCGCGGCGGCACCGCATGTCCATCGGCACCATCGTGAGCGACGCGTCGGTGACGGTGAAGTACGTGGGCGGCGGCGCGCTGGGCTCGGTGGAGGAGAGCTTCATCGCGCGGCTGAACCCCGGCGACAGGTTCGTCTTCGCGGGAAAGCCGCTGGAGTTCGTCCGTGTGCGCGACATGGTTGCATGGGTGCGGCGGGCGAAGAACAGCAAGGGCGCCATCCCCCGGTGGATGGGGGCGCGGATGCCGCTTTCCACCGAGCTGGCCGCGTCGCTGCGGGGGCGGCTGGAAGAGGCGTCGCGCGGCGTCTGGCGCGACGTGGAGATGGAGGCGATCCGCCCGATCCTGGAGATCCAGGCCCGCTGGTCGCGCATCCCCGCCGCGGACGAGCTGCTGATCGAGCGGGTAAAGACGCGCGAGGGGCACCACCTGTTCTTTTTTCCCTTCGAGGGCCGCCTGGTGCACGAAGGGCTGGCGGCGCTGTTCGCGTATCGCATCTCGCGGCTCAAGCCCATCAGCTTTACGTTTTCGATGAACGACTACGGGATCGAGCTGCTTTCGCCCGATCCCGCGCCGCTGGAAGACGCGCTGGACGCCGGGCTGCTGGCGCCGCACAACCTGCTGGACGACGTGCCGGCCAGCCTGAACGCCACGGAGATGGCGCGGCGGCAGTTCCGCGAGATCGCGCGGGTGGCGGGGCTGGTGTTCCAGGGCTACCCGTACGCGGGAAAGAGCGCGCGGCAGCTGCAGGCCAGCAGCGGGCTGTTCTTCGACGTGTTCACGCGGTACGACCCCGGCAACCTGCTGGTGACGCAGGCGCACCGCGAAGTGCTGGAGCGGCAGCTGGAAAGCAGCCGCCTGGGGCGCACGCTGGAGCGCCTTTCCACCGGCCGCGTGGCGCTCACCGAGCCCAGGCGCACGCCGCCGCTGGCCTTTCCGCTCCTGGTGGACCGCACGCGCGAGGCGGTGAGCAGCGAATCGATGGCGGACCGGGTGCGGCGCATGCAGGTGGCGCTGGAGAAGGCGGCGGATACCGGCCGATGATCCTGGTTCGAGGCAGAGCACACCTCGGGTGATTCACGTGGCACCGGGTCAGCGGAGTGCGGCGCCGAAGAGCGGGCGGAGACCTTAGCACGTGGCGAGGACAGGATGAAGTGGCCGTGGATCGTCGTAACCATCGGACTCGGCATCACCCTGGTGATCCTTGCCGTGCTCCTTTCCGAGCACCGCCTGGGCCCTCCTGAAGACACCTGGAAGGGCAAGTTCCTCGAAATCCGCCGCTACGACGCGACGGGCACGCGGCTCCTGCCCTGGTTCTTCCTGACCTGGCTGCTTTTCCACGGGTTCTTCATCTGGCTGGTGGCTTCGGCGCGGTAGGCCCGCGGCCGGATCGCGTCCGATCTCCCGGCGGCGTACACCGTACGGGCCCGCGATCCGCGAGATCCTGGGCGAAGCCGGGGCGTAGCCGGCTCGCGAGTCCGCCACGAGTGGACTTCCCGAGGCATCCGGCGCTGCGCCCCCATGCGGGATGAAGCGCAGTTCAACCTCCCCCGGGGGTTTTCGGGGGAGGTGCGAGCCTGAGCGAGCGGAGGGGGCGCGGCGCGGATCCGGCCATAGTGCTGAAGGTCTTCCTCCATTCAGCGAGCCGCGTCAGGCCGTATGATCGCGCCGGACTGCATCGCGTCCGCAGATCGCCGGTGCGGCGCCTCCCCGGGAAGTCAACGGTGGGACGTGATTCTGGCCGGGAGGGCACGGAACCGGGGATCGGGGTACTCTGTGCGCGGAGTACCCCTTTTTCGTGTGGATGATGACGATGGTGAGCGGGACTTGAGGCTGGACGGAGACCTGGAGATCGAGCTGTGCGGCGAGCGGCTGGTGCTGCTGCCGGAGCGCGCGGCGTATCGCCCGGCGGACCGGTCGCTGCTGGTGGCGGACCCGCACTTCGGCAAGGCGGCGGCGTTCCGCGCGCATGGCTTTGCCGTGCCGGGCGGGACGACGGGGGAGACGCTGGCGCGCCTGGCCCGCGCCACGGAGCGGACGGGCGCGGAGTCCATCGTCTTTCTGGGCGACTTTCTCCATGCGAAGGCCGGGCGCGCGGCAAAGACGCTGGACGCGCTGCTCGCGTGGCGCGCGGCCCATCCGCGCCTGGCGCTTACGCTGGTGCGCGGCAACCACGACGCGCACGCGGGGGATCCGCCGGAGGAGCTGCGGATCGCGTGCGTGGACGGGCCGCTGCAGGCACAGCCGTTCGCGTACGCGCACCATCCGCAGCCGGCGCCCGCGTGCTACGTGCTGGCCGGGCACGTGCACCCCTCGGTCACGCTGCGCGGCGCGGGGCGGCAGCGGCAGCGGCTGCCCTGTTTTCACCTGGGGCCGCGCGTGGGCATTCTCCCCGCGTTCGGGGAGTTCACGGGAACGGCGGACGTTCCGGTGGCGCCGGGGGACCGCGTGTACGTGGTGGCCGGCGGCCAGGTGGTGCCCGCTGGCTGATCCGCGGCACGTGCGGTGCATCTTCCCGGCGCGCAATTGTTTAGCGGACGCCTACAGGAGGCCTGGGTGCAGGAGATTCCCTTGATGCGGGCCGGCATGCTGCTGATGGCGGCCACCGCCCTCATCGGCGGGCTCACGATGGTCATCATTCCGCGCGACCCCGACGGCGACCGGGACGCGCGGCGCGGCGACGGCGTGGAGCAGAGCCTGGCGGCCGTGCCCGCCGCCGCCGCGCCGGCCGATACGGCCGCGCGGGCCGCGTCGTTCGCCTGCCGCGTGGACACGTCGGGCGTCGCGCTCCCCGGCGCCGTGCACGAGTCCAGCGGCCTGGCGCTCAGCGGCGGCGGCGACGCCCTGTGGACGCACAACGACTCCGGCGAGCCGCGGCTGCACCTGGTGGGCGCGGACGGCACGGCGCGCGGCCAGGTGCGCGTGGCCGGCGCCACGGTTACGGATTGGGAAGACGTGTCCGCCGGCCCCTGCCCCGGCGGCGGGCGCTGCCTGTACGTGGCCGACATCGGCGACAACCAGGCGTCGCGCCCGGGGATCGCCATCTACCGCGTCCCCGAGCCCGGCCCCGGCGACGCGCAGACCCGCCCCGCCGACGCGCTGCTGGCCGAGTACCCCGACGGCCCGCACGACGCCGAGGCCATGTTCGTGCTCCCCGACGGCGGCGTGCACGTGGTCACCAAGGGCGAAACCGGCCACGTCGCGGTGTACCGCCTGCCGCGCACAGCCCGCCCCGGCACCCGGGCGACGCTGGAGCGCGTGGCGGAGCTGCGCACGGGGAACGTGCCGCGCCGCGAGCGCGTCACGGGTGCGGCGGCGGCGCCGGACGGGCAGTGGATCGTGCTGCGGACGCTGGACGCGCTCTCCTTTTACCGCGCCGGCGACCTGGCCACCGGCCGCCTGGCCCAGCCCCTCACGTACGACCTGAAGCCGCTGGACGAAAAGCAGGGCGAGGGCGTGGAGTTCGGCCCCGGCGGGACCGTGTTCCTGAGCAGCGAAGGAGGGAAGAAGGAAAACCCCGCCACCCTGGCCCGCCTCACCTGCACGCTGCCGGGCTGAACTTTCCGAAAAACCATTGCCCGGCAGCCGCCGTTCACGACTCTGGATGGCGGCTGATCGTACTTCATCCCGGGCATCGCCGGTCGCGCCTCCCGGTTTCTGAGCCACGGCGCCACAGCAGGCGCGCCAGAGGCTTCCCGGCTGGCGCGCGGCATCGGCGGGCGGTAGTCTCCGGGTTCCGTTCCGGAGACCGGCGCCCGCTCTGCATCCGCTGATCCTGATGAACATCCTGGTCCTGAACGTCGGCTCGTCATCGCTCAAGTTCCAGCTGATCGACACCGACGAGAGCCGGTTCGCCGACAGCAGCGACCGGCGGCTGGCGCGGGGGCAGATCGAGCGCATCGGCGGCGAGGCGGTGTGGAGCTTTCGCGCGGGGGAGGGGCCATCGGTCAAGGGCTCGGCGTCGCTGCGGGACCACCGCGCCGCCATCGAGTACCTGCTGGCGTGGCTGGTGGGGGACGAGTCGGGGGTGGAGATCCACTCGCTGGCCGAGATCGCGGCGGCCGGGCACCGGGTGGTGCACGGGGGCGAGCGCTTCGTGCACTCGGTGGCGCTGGACGACGAGGTGATGCGCGGCATCGAAGAAACCATCGAGCTGGCGCCGCTGCACAACCCCGCCAACCTCAAGGGCGTGCAGGCGGTCAAGGCGGTGCTGGGCCCCGCGGTGCCGCAGGTGGCGGTGTTCGACACGGCGTTCCACCACACCCTGCCGGAGCGCGCCTTTCTCTACGCCATCCCCTATTCGCTCTACCGGCGGCACCGGGTGCGCCGCTACGGGTTCCACGGCACCTCGCACCGCTACGTGAGCCACCGGTGGCGGCAGATCACGGGCACCCCCCCGGAGCAGCAGAAGATCATCACGCTGCACCTGGGCAACGGGTGCTCGGCGTGTGCCATCCGCGGCGGCGAATCCATCGACACCTCCATGGGCTTTACCCCCCTGGAGGGGCTGGTGATGGGCACGCGCTCCGGCGACCTGGACCCGGCGCTGCTGGACTACATCGCGGAGAAGGAGGGGCTGTCGCTGGCGGGGGTGGAGACGCTGCTGAACAAGCAGTCGGGGCTGCTGGGGATCAGCGGCCTGACCAACGACATGCGCGAGCTGCTGGCGGAGGCGGAGGAGCACGACGACCGCCGCGCGTGGCTGGCCATCGAGATCTTCTGCTACCGGGTGCGCAAGTACATCGGGGGATACCTGGCGGCCATGGGCGGGGCCGACGCCATCTGCTTCGCGGGCGGCATCGGCGAGAACGCGCCGGCGGTGCGGGCGATGGTCTGCGAAGACATGGAGTGGGCGGGGGTACGCCTGGACCCCTCGGCCAACCACGCCTGCAACGGCGTGGAAGCGCGCATCAGCCCCGAGGGTGCGCGTCCGGAGGTGTGGGTGATCCCCACCGACGAGGAGCTGCTGATCGCCCGCGACACCTGCCGGGTGATGAACGGGATGGAGCCGCGGTTCTGAAGCCGGCGCCCGAAAGCGCTCGCTTCACTGCCACGCTTTTCCGCGCAGTCGAAGGCACATGATATTGGTGCGATCGGCCGGGTTGGTGCCTCTCCCCCCTGTAGCCTGGAACGGCACCGCGCGCGCATCCGACGCCGCGCCACCTGCCCGGCAGACGACCTGGCCGTCCGTGTGGCGCTGCTCCTTTCGCGATGCGCGCCGCCCGGATGGCGAGAGGGAGCGCGCCCGTGCGGCGGTAGCGACCTGTCGCGCGCGGTGACGCTACGCCGCCGACAGCGCCATCTCGTACCGCTCCGCCGACGGTACGCGACTTCCCGCACGGTCCAGACCCGATGGGCCACACGAGGCTCGGATCTTCACGCCCGTCGACCAGCTCGCCCTTACACGGGCTCGTCCGTAGAAGCGGAACCAAGCCACAGCGTAAAGCACGATCCCTCGCCGTGTACGCTTTGCAGGGTCAGGTCCCCACCCATGCGCCGCGCCAGCTCGCGGCTGATGGTGAGTCCCAGCCCGGTTCCATCCCGCCTGCGTGTGAGTCCCTGCTCGGTCTGTACGAAAGCCCCGAAGACCGATTCCCGCATCTCCGGCGTGATTCCGATCCCGGTGTCCGCCACCCGCATGAACACCCACGGGCCCTCGCCTGAGAGCCGGGCTTCCGCATCGGGGTCGCGGGTGGTGCCGCAGGTGACCGTCACCCGTCCGCCCCGCTCCGTGAACTTGACCGCGTTCGCCAGGAGGTTGACGAGAATCTGGCGTACACGATCCGGGTCGCCGACGTAGCGGTCGGTGCACCCTTCCGGATCGTCGATGATGATTCCCGCCGCGCCCGCCTGCGGCTCCACCAGGCCCACCGCCGATGAGATCGCGACCGACGCCCTGGCGCTTACATGCTGCACGTCCATTCGCC
>JAHWJJ010000132.1 GCA_019348475.1 Gemmatimonadota bacterium
AACAACAACGGAAACCGCAGACTACAGCGGCCGTCATGTGCAGCCCGTCCAGACCCACTGGCGCCGCGGCCTCGCCCGCAAGCGGGAGATCTTCTGACCGGAGCTGGACCGCCCCGAGGACCTCGGACTGCTGGCGGCCGATTACTACGACTACGACCACGAGTCGCGGATGGCGATCTACGACCCGCGGCGCTCGGAAGCGCTGCCGCATGCGGAACACCTTTACCGGCCGTGCACCCTTTGCGCCAGACCCCCCGCCGCCCCGCGCACCGCTCGATCGGCCACCACCATGCTGCCTTTTTCACTTGACCCGAGCCGCGCGGCGGGCGGTACCGCCCGCAGCCAGAAGCGCGCCGGCTGGCTCGCGCGCCGCCTGCCGCCCCGGCTCGACCGCCTTTCTGCTGATTCTGTTCAGTCGGTGTGAGAGCTTTCGCGATACCCCTTTTTCATTTCATCCCACCGCCGCGCCGGCCGCGCGGCCGGCGGTGCGGCCGGAGAAGATGCAGCCGCCCAGGAAGGTGCCTTCCAGCGCGCGATAGCCGTGCATCCCCCCGCCGCCGAAGCCGGCCACCTCGCCCGCGGCGTAGAGGCCGGGGAGCGGCTGGCCGTCGGCGCGGAGGACACGGGCGGACAGGTCCGTCTGCAGCCCGCCCAGCGACTTGCGGGTCAGGATGGAGAGGCGGACGGCGATCAGCGGGCCGGGGGCGGGGTCCAGGATGCGGTGCGGCTTCGCCACGCGGATCAGCCGGTCGCCGCGGTAGTTGCGGGCGCCGCGCATGGCCGTGATCTGCGCGTCCTTGCAGAACTCGTTGTCCAGCTGCCGGTCGCGCGCGGCGATCTGCGCCTCCAGCGCCGCGAGATCGATCAGCGGCTCCTCCGTGAGCGCGTTCATCCCCCGAACCAGCTCCGCCAGGGTGCCGGCGACCACGAAGTCCGCACCCTTCCGTTTGAACGCCTCCACCGGCGGCGGCGCGCCGGGAAGGACGCGGCTGAGCACCTTGCGCACGCTCTTTCCCGTCAGGTCGGGGTTCTGCTCGCTCCCGCTGAGCGCGAACTCCTTTTCGATGATGCGCTGCGTCAGCACGAACCAGCTGTAGTCGTAGCCGGTCTTCAGGATGTGCTCCAGCGTGCCCAGCGTGTCGAAGCCGGGGAACAGCGGCGGCGGAAGGCGCCGCCCCCGCGCGTCGAACCACATGGACGACGGGCCGGGAAGGATGCGGATGCCGTGCATGGGCCAGATGGGGTCCCAGTTCTGGATCCCCTCCGTGTAGTGCCACATCCGGTCGGGGTTGATGACGCGGCCCCCGGCGGCCTGGCTGATCTCCAGCATCCGCCCGTCCACGTGGGCGGGGACCCCGGTGATCATCCGCCCAGGCGGCTCGCCCAGCCGCGCGGGCCAGTTGCGGCGCACCAGCTCGTGGCTCCCCCCGATCCCCCCGCTGGTGACGATCACCGCCTGCGCCCGCAGCGCGAACTCGCCCACCACGGTGCGCGTGGACGGCCTGCCGCGCGCCTCGTCGCACGGGTCCAGGACGGCGCCGTGCACGCTATCCACCCCGCCGTCGGTAACGCTCAGCCCGTCCACGCGATGGCGGAAGCGAAGGGAGACGAGCCCGGCCCGCTCCGCCTCCCGCACGCGGTGGATGAACGGCTCAACCACGGCCGGCCCCGTCCCCCAGGTGACGTGAAAGCGCGGGACGCTGTTGCCGTGGCCGATGGCGCCGGATCCGCCCCGCTCCGCCCAGCCCACGACGGGAAAGAAGCGGATGCCGCGCTGGTGCAGCCACGCGCGCTTCTCGCCCGCCGCGAAGTCGACGTACGCCTCGGCCCAGCGGCGCGGCCACGCGTCCTCGTCGCGGTCGAAGCCGGCGGTGCCCATCCAGTCCTGCAGCGCCAGCTCGCGCGAGTCGTTGATCCCCATCCGCCGCTGCTCGGGCGAATCGACCAGGAACAGCCCGCCCAACGACCAGAACGCCTGTCCGCCCAGCGACTGCGGGGGCTCCTGCTCCAGCACGATCACCCGCTTTCCCGCATCCGCAAGCTCCGCCGCGGCCACGAGCCCGGCGAGGCCCGCGCCGACGATGATGACGTCCGCGTCGTGTTGCATGGTCGAGAAGCTTCTCCGGGGGGCGGCGGGAGGCGCGGCTGCAGTGGACGCGGCCGGGGCCGCGGCGCTCAAGATACGCCGCGGCCCCGGCCTCGCCCAGCACCCTGCGTTCAGCGGCTGCTCGCGACCGCCGCGCGCGGCGTGAACCGGCCCCGCCGCACCTCGATCAGTCCGGCACCTGCCGCGCACTGAAAGTCCGGACGAGCCGCACCGCCAGCAGCGCGAGAGCGAAGTAGACCAGCACGTTCGCCAGGAACGCGGCGGGGCGGAAGTCGTCCTCCACCAATGCGATCGCGCCGGGGACGGAGACCTGGGGATTGTCGATCAGGAAGGGAAGGGGAAAGCCCGCGCCCAGCACGGGGACCGCGCAGGGCGCCGGCGTGCCGCACCATCCTTCGCCCTCCACCGTCCGCCGCGGTCCCACGCGCTGGTACGCGGCGGAGGCGCAGGCGAGGGCGACCGCCGCCGCCGCGAGCGCCGCGACGGTGCGGGCGCGCACGGGCGGCGGCGGAGTTCCGCGGTTTCTCAGGCTTCGCCCGGCGCGGTGGACGTGCAGGCGGGGCCGGTGAAGCGGATCACCGTGCCCACGTAGTACGAGCTGGACCCGATGTCGGTGGTCAGCACGGTGTGCTCCGACATGGGGACCGCCACCGAGCCGGCGTCCTGCTGCCGCTCGCCGAAGGCGATGATGGCGTCGCCGCCCATCTTCCGCGCGCGGCGGCGCATGGCGTTCACGATCTCGTCGGACGAGTGCGTGGGCAGCGTAGCCCGGCCGGTGACGCGTCCGATCTCCTGGAACGCGCACTCCGGGCGCGTGTGCTCGTAGATGCGCATTTCCGCAGCGTCGCCTTGCGCGCGCGGCTCCGGCGGCGGCAGGTAGGCGGCGGAGCGCACCTGCGGGCCGCACGCCGCGGCGGCAAGCAGAGCGAGGACGAGTACCGGGGTCTGCGCGCGCATGGGGAATCCTCCTGGTGGGGCGGTCGGTCGAGAGGGGAAACGCCTGATCGGCGCCGCAACAGAAATGCCAATCCGGGCCGCAAAGCCATGTGTTTACACCGGTTCATCTTACGCATCCTGTGCTCCACATCGCCTCTCCGGCATGTCCGCCACAGAGGACGATGGTGCACCATTGCGCCTGCCTCCGACGGTTCACCGCTCCTATCATCCAGAGTCACCCGGCGCTGGGCACGATACGGGATGAAAGCGCAGATCAACCTCCCCCAGGGGTTTTTGGGGGAGGTGCGAGCCTGAGCGAGCGGAGGGGGCCTGGCGCGGATCCGGCCATACCTGCTGAAGGCCTGGTCCGCGCATCGCGGCCGTAATCTCCGCCGGCGCCGCCTTCGGGAATGCCAGACCGCGCTTGCATACGACCGATCGCGCGCCCGCAGGGCGCTGGACCGCCGACGCGCCGGGCAGCTAGGTTCAGCAGCATGATGGATGAACCGCGAAGCTCCACGCGCCACCCCGGGACCGGATGCGCCCCGTCCGCCGCCCGCGCATGAACCAGGGGGATGCGCTGGCCCTGCTGCGCGCCGCCGTGCCCGCGGCGGACGGGGAGGTGTGGGCCGACTTGGGCGCCGGAACCGGCGTTTTCACGCGCGCGCTGGCGACGCTGGTGGGGCCGCCGGGGCGGGTGATCGCGGTGGATCGGGACGCGACGGCGCTGGAGGTGCTGTCCGCCCGCACCGTGGACGGCGGACCTGCCGCGCCCATCATCACCGTCGCAGGCGACGTGACCGAGCCGCTGTCGCTGCCGCCGCTGGACGGCGTGGTGATGGCCAACGTGCTGCACTTCGTCGCCGACGCGGAGGGCGTGCTGGCGCGGGTGGCGGCGATGCTGCGGCCCGGCGGCCGGCTGGTGCTGATGGAATACGAGGGGCGGCGGCCCGGCCCGTGGGTGCCGTACCCCGTGGATGCCGCGCGCTTCGTGGAACTCGCGCGGGACGCCGGGTTTACCCTCCCGCGCGTGGTCGCGGCCCAGCCATCTCGTTTCGGCGGAGAGATTTACGTCGCGGTGGCGGAGCGTTCGCCATAGCTCCCCCCGCGGTGCGTGCGGCCACCGCCGAGGATCACGGGCGTAGACGGCGCGGGATGGCGGAAAGTATCGCCTTGCGAGGCGTATGCGGGGAACCCATTGTTGGCGGCGCCGCGAACGGTGCGAACGTTCGCGTCCACTCCGCGGGAGCAGGAGCAGCATGAAGCAGGGAACCAGATCGCCACGGTGGGTCAAGGCCGCCGCCCTGGTCGCGTCCGTCCTTTCCGCATCGTGCGGGACCGGCGCGGTGCAGGCGCAGGCGGGGCAGCCGGAGCCGCACTCCGCTCCGCCCTCGCACCCGGCGGCGCACGCCGACCCGGACGTGCGGTTCATGACCGGGATGATCGCGCACCACGCGCAGGCGCTGGACATGGTGGCGCTGGTCCCGGAGCGCGCCACCCGCGCGGACGTGCGCCGGATGGCGGAGCGCATCGAGGTGTCGCAGCGGGACGAGATCGCGATGATGCAGCGCTGGCTGCAGGCCCGCGGGCACCCGGTGCCCGCCGCGGACGCCGCCCACGCGCACCACGGCCCCGCCCACGCCCGGATGCCGGGGATGCTGAGCGAGGAGGAGATGCAGCGGCTGGCGGCGGCGCGGGGGCCGGAGTTCGACCGGCTGTTCCTGGAGCTGATGATCCGCCACCACGAGGGGGCGCTGGAGATGGTGGCGGAGCTGTTCGGCACGCCGGGCGGCGGGCAGGCGTCGGAGGTGTTCCACGTCGCCAGCGAGGTGGGCGCCGACCAGCGGATGGAGATCGAACGCATGCGCACCATGCTCGCCGGGCCCCTGGACGGCTCCCGGCCGCGCTGAACCGCTTCCGCCGGACGGAAGCGAGATCAGGCCCGTACCCACACTTGACGCAGAGACCAGGATGAGAACGGAAACGATGGCTGGACGGCCGCGTGACCGATGGACCGCCCGGGTTCCGCTCGCGGCGCTGGCGGCGGCGCTGCTCGCCACCGGCGCGCAGGCGCAGGACGCCCGCGACCCGCGCATCGGCCTGCGCGCGGGGTGGGGGGACGCGGGCGAGGCCATCCGCAACATGCAGCTGGTGTCGCACACGGACCGACCGGCGGGGTTCTTCAACCCCGGCAACATGGCGGACTTCGGCCTGGCGAACACCGACATGGCCTTCGCCGGCAACCGCCTGTTCATCGGCAGCTACAACGGGTTCCAGGTCTACGACATCTCCGACCCGGCCCGGCCGCGGCTGCGGGGGTCGCTGGTCTGCCCCGGCGGCCAGGGCGACGTTTCCGTCCACGGCAACCTGCTCTTCGTCTCGGTGGAGGAGACGCGTGGGCGGCTGGACTGCGGCGTGCAGGGGGTGCAGGACACGGTGAGCACGGAGCGCTTCCGCGGGGTGCGCATCTTCGACATCAGCAACCTGGACCGGCCGCGGCAGGTGGCGGCGGTGCAGACGTGCCGCGGCTCGCACACGCACACGCTGGTGCCGGACCCGCGCGACGCGTCGCACGTGTACGTCTACGTGCAGGGAACGGGCGCGGTGCGCTCGCCCCGCGAGCTGCCGGGGTGCTCCGGGAGGCCGCCGTCGGAGGACCCCAACACCTCGTACTTCCGAATCGAGGTCATCCACGTGCCGCTGGCGCGCCCGCAGGAGGCGCGCATCGTCAACATGCCGCGCATCTTCGCCGACTCGGCGGGGAACGTGGCGGGGCTGTGGCCCGGCGGGCGCCACGGCGAGGGGACGCAGCAGACGTCGCAGACCAACCAGTGCCACGACATCACCGTCTATCCGCAGATCGGGCTGGCGGCGGGCGCGTGCGCGGGGAACGGGATCCTGCTGGATATCCGCGACCCCGCCAACCCGGTGCGCATCGACGAGGTGGTGGACCCCAACTTCGCCTACTGGCATTCGGCCACGTTCAACAACCAGGGGACGCGCGTCATCTACACCGACGAGTGGGGCGGCGGCAGCGCCCCCCGCTGCCGCGCGACGGACCGGCCGGAGTGGGGGGCCAACGCCATCTTTACCCTGGCCAACCGCGAGCTGCGCCACGAGGGGTACTACAAGCTTCCCGCGGCGCAGACGGAGCAGGAGAACTGCGTGGCCCACAACGGCTCGCTGGTGCCGGTGCCCGGGCGCGACATCATGGTGCAGGCGTGGTACCAGGGCGGCGTCTCGGTCTTCGACTTCACCGACCCGGACAAGCCGGTGGAGATCGCGTTCTTCGACCGCGGGCCCATGAGCGCCACGCAGCCGGTGCTGGGTGGCTTCTGGTCCGCCTACTGGTACAACGGCCACATCTACGCCTCCGAGATCGGCCGCGGGCTGGACGTGTTTCACCTTACGCCCAGCGAGCACCTGTCGCAGAACGAGATCGACGCCGCCCGGCTGGTGCGGATGGACCACTTCAATCCGCAGACGCAGACGCGGCTGGAGTGGCCCGCCAGCTTCGTGGTGGCCCGCGCGTACCTGGACCAGCTTGCGCGGAACCGGGCGCTGCCGGGCACGCGCACGGCTCGCATCGAGCGGGAGCTGCGCCAGGCGGAGCGCCTGACCGGCGCCCGCCGCCGCGCCGCGCTCACGCAGCTCGCCGCGCAGCTGGAGTCGGACGCGCAGGGTGCGCGCGACGCCGAGAAGGTGCGCGCGCTGGCGTCCGTGGTGCGCGACCTGGCCGCCGGCCGCCGCTGATGCGCTGATTCCCCGCCGCCGGGCACCGGCGGAACGGCTTTGTACGCGGAGCAACGGAGCAGCGAAGATGATTTCGTTGCTCCGTTGCTCCGTTGCTCCGTGTGAGGAGCAGGAGGGATCTCGCCACCGCACCCACGAGCTGTCGTACCAGATCCTCCGGTCTTCTGTGCAGACCCCCAAAAGCATCACGCGGAGGACGCGGAGGAAGGGATAGAGGACGCGGAGAACGGACGGAGCTCGCTTTCCTCCGCGTCCTGGCGTGCAATTTGTGTTCGGTCGCGGTGCACACGAAACTTTGGGCCGCCTTTTGTCCTGCCCGCGGCTGCCACCGGGGGGCGCGTAAAGGGCGGAATTCCGTTATATTGCGGGATGATCTCCGTATCCAACCTCGAAAAGGCGTATGGCGACCGCGTGCTGTTCGCGGATGCCTCGTTTCAGCTGAACCCCGGAGAGCGCTACGGCATCGTGGGCGCCAACGGGTCCGGCAAGACCACGCTGCTCAACATCCTCAGCGGCGACGCCGAGGCCACGCGGGGCACCGTCTCCATCCCCAAATCGCTGCGCCTGGGCGTCCTGCGCCAGGACCAGTTCCTGTACGAGGAACAGGAGATCCTGGAGGTGGCGCTGATGGGCCACCCGGAGCTGTGGGACGCCATGGTCGCCAAGGAGGCGCTCCTGGCCAACGCCCACGTGGAGTTCGACGTGGACCGCTTCAGCGAGCTGGAAGAAACGGTGCAGCGGCTGGACGGTTACACCGCCGAGGCGCGCGCGGCCACCATCCTGGAAGGGCTCGGGCTGCCTACGGAGGTGCACCGCCAGCCGCTCTCCACGCTCTCCGGCGGCTTCAAGCTGCGCGTCCTGCTGGCGCAGGTGCTGGCGGGGTCGCCCGACGTGCTGCTGCTGGACGAGCCCACCAATCACCTGGACATCCTCTCCATCCGCTGGCTGGAGAAGTTCCTCCAGGACTTCGCGGGCCCGGTTGCCGTCGTCTCGCACGACCACCGCTTCCTGGACAACATCTCCACGGGCATCCTTGACGTGGACTACCAGACGGTGACGCTGTACCGCGGCAACTACAGCGACTTCCTCGAGCAGAAGGTGGAGGACCGGGAGCGCAAGGAGAAGGAGATCGAGGGGCGGCAGAAGGAGATCGCGCACCACCAGAAGTTCGTCGACAAGTTCAAGGCCAAGGCCAGCAAGGCCCGGCAGGCGCAGAGCAAGCTCAAGATGATCGAGCGCAAGGCCGAGGAGCTGGAAGAGCTTCCCGGCAGCTCGCGGCGCTATCCCAAGTTCAAGTTCCAGCCGAAGCGGACGAGCGGAAAAGAGGTGCTGAAGATCGACGGCGTCACCAAGGCGTTCGGCGACAGGGAGGTGCTGCCGGGGGTGACGCTGCAGGTGAGCCGCGGCGACCGTATGGTGATCATGGGGCCCAACGGCATCGGCAAGTCGACGCTGCTCAAGATCCTGATGGGCGACCTGCCGGCGGACCAGGGAAAGGTGGAGTGGGGGTACGAGACGCGCCCCGGCTACTTTGCCCAGGACCACCACGAGCAGCTGGACGATCCGGACCGTTCCGCGGAGCAGTGGCTGTGGGACTTCTGCCCTGGCAGCAACCGCGGCTTCGTGCGCGGCCACCTGGGGATGATGCTGTTCTCGGGCGAGGCGGCGGAGAAGCGGCTTGCCGCGCTCTCCGGCGGCGAGGCGGCGCGGCTGGTGTTCAGCCGGCTGATGCTGGAGCAGCCGAACGTGCTGGTGCTGGACGAGCCCACCAACCACCTGGACCTGGAGTCCATCGAGGCGCTGGTCGTGGCGCTGCAGAACTACGAGGGGACGCTGATCCTGGTCTCGCACGACCGCTGGTTCGTGGGCCAGCTGGCCACGCGCATCGTCGAGATCAGCCCCGGCGGCATCCGCAACTACCTGGGCACGTACGAGGAGTACGTGCACGCCTGCGGCGACGACCACCTGGACGCGGACACGGTGGTGCTGAAGGCCCGGCGCGAGGAGAAGAAGGCGCGCAAGCGGGAGCTGGTGGCGTGAGAGGAAGTGCGTTAGTGCGTTAGTGCGTTAGTGCGGGAGTGAAAGGCGGCTCATCGTCGCGCGAAGTGGAAAGCCTGGTACGCGGGCGGGCCGCGCCCCATCCCCGGCCCTTCCCCCACAAACTGCGTGGGGGAAGGGAGATCGTGAGGCAGCGTCCCCGCACCCGGTTGACGTCCAAGCGCACTCACGCACTCACGCACTTCCGCACTCCGTCCCCGCAGGCGCCACCGCGGCCGGGGCAGAGCACCTGCGCCACGTTGACGCGGGGGTGCGTGTAATCGTCAGACGTGGTCTGCGGTCGCGCGGGCACCCCTGGCACGATCCTGGCTCCCCCCAGCGGGCAAGCGCTGGAAACACAACCGGTTGCAACACGGAAAAGGTGCTGATGCGGAACAAATGGTTGGTCATGGTGGCGGCGCTGCTCGCGGCGTCCCCGGGAATCGCGGACGCCCAGCAGGCGCGGCACACCACGCCGCGCGACACCGGGCTCATCCTGGGCTCCGTCGAGGCGGCGGTCCGCACGCCGGTGCGGCGCATGGAAAACCTGGTGGTGACGGTGGACCTGTCCGACCGGCGGCTCTACGTCACCAGCGGCAACACCGTGATCCGCGAGTACATGGTTTCCGTGGGCGAAGAGGGGTACGACACGCCCAACGGGCAGTTCACCATCGAGCGGATGATCTGGAACCCGTCGTGGACGCCGCCGCCCTCCGCCTGGGCGCGCGACAAGAAGCCCGAGGCGCCCGGCTCGCCGGGGAACCCCATGGGCCGGGTGAAGATCTTTTTCCGCGCGCCGGACTACTACATCCACGGCACCGGCCTCACCAGCTCGCTGGGCAACGCGCGGTCGCACGGGTGCATCCGCATGCGCAACATCGACGCGGTGGAGCTGGCGCGCATCCTGATGATCAACGGCGGCGCCGACCGCCCCCAGGAATGGTACCAGGAGACGATCGCCAACCCCACCACCTCGCGGACGGTCACCCTTCCGCGCCCCGTCCGGGTGCGGGTCCGCGCGTAGCGCGGGGGGCAGAGAGCGAAAAGGGACAGGGCCGCACGGGCCCTGTCCCTTTTCTTTGCCTCATGGCAGATGAGTTCGAGCGTCA
>JAHWJJ010000133.1 GCA_019348475.1 Gemmatimonadota bacterium
GAAAGTGCGAAAGTGCGAAAGTGCGAAAGTGCGAAAGTGCGAAAGTGCGAAAGGGACGTTTCGGTTGATCTACGGGCGATGGGAAGATGGGGGTTGCCGGCGCTGCGCGCGAGGGCGCCTCCTCGGTACCCGGTCGGAGAGGCGGACGGATGCGGATGCAACTCCCCCGGTCCGCTTTGATGCGGGCGCGCGATGACGTAGGTTGCCCGCGGACCCCTGATCATCCACCCAGGACGACCGCGCGAATGATCCGCCGAGCCCTGCTTCTTACCGTTCTTGCCGCGCTCCTGTCGGGATGCGCGATCTGCCGCTGCCTTCCCTCCACGGGATCAGCCCCGGTGTCGCTCACCACCCGACCCGAGCGCACCGAGTACCGCGAAACCAGCCGCTACGACGAGGTGGTGGCGTTCATGGAGGCGGCGGACCGCGCATCGCCGCTCATCCACCTCACCACCTTCGGCACGACCAACGAGGGCCGGCAACTGCCGCTCGCCGTCGTGGGGCGGGTGGCGGACGCGTCGCCGGCGGCGGTACGGGCGAGCGGAAAGACGGTCGTGTACCTGCAGGGCAACATCCACGCGGGCGAGGTGGAGGGGAAGGAAGCCCTGCAGGTGCTGCTGCGCGAGATCGTCCAGGGGCGCCACGGGGCGCTGCTGGATTCGCTGGTGCTGCTGGTCGCGCCCATCTACAACGCCGACGGCAACGAGCGCATCGACCCCATGAACCGGCCCCGGCAGCACGGCCCCATCGGCGGGATGGGGGTGCGGCCCAACGCGCAGGGGCTGGACCTGAACCGCGACCATACCAAGCTGGAATCTCCCGAGGCGCGCGGCCTGGCGCGGATGCTCACGGCGTACGATCCGCACGTCGTCATCGACCTGCACACCACCAACGGCACGTACCACGGCTATCACCTCACCTACGCGCCCCCGCTGCACCCCAACGCGCCGGCGGAGATCGACCGCATCCTGCGCCGCGAGTGGCTGCCGGCGGTCACCGAGGCCGCGCGGCGCGAGGGGGACTGGCTGCTCTATTACTACGGCAACGTGCCGTCCGCGGAAGAGGGAAGTCCGTCCGTGGAGCGCGGCTGGTACACCTTCGACCACCGGCCGCGGTTCGGAACCAACTACGCCGGGCTGCGCAACCGCTTCGGGATCCTGAGCGAGGCGTATTCGTACCTCACCTTCCGTGAGCGCATCGAGGTGACGAAGGACTTCGTGGACCGCACGCTGGGGTGGGCGCGCGCGCACGCCACCTCCATCCGCCGCGCCACCGCGGCCGCGGACCGCGACGACGTGCGCGGGCGGCCGCTGGCGCTCACCGCGCGGCTGCGCCGCGAGGGGCCGGTGGAGATCCTGATGGGCGACGTGTTCGAGGAGGCCAACCCCCTGACCGGGCACATGATGCTGCGCCGGTCCGACACCGTGCACGTGGAGCGGATGCCGGAGTTCCAGGCCTTCGACGCCGCCGAGACCGAGCGCGCGCCTGCCATGTACCTGCTGCCGCCGGGGATGGACAGCGTGGTCGAGCGGCTGCGGATGCACGGGGTGCGCGTGGACTCGGTGGATGACGTGCCGGCGCGGGTGGAGGTGTTCCGCATCGATTCCACCACTGTGGCCGAGCGCCCGTTCCAGGGGCACCACGAACGCCGCATCTGGGGGCGCTGGGAGCCGCGCACGCTGGAGATGACGCCGCGGATGCTGGGCGTGCCCATGGACCAGCCCCTGGCCCGCCTGGTCTTCACCCTGCTTGAGCCGCGCTCCGACGACGGGTTCGCCGCGTGGAACCTGCTGGACCGCTGGATCGCGGGGGACGGGGCGTATCCGATCCTCCGGGTACCCGCGATGAGGGAATAGGGAACAGGGAATGATAGGGAATAGGGAACAGGGAACAGGGAATACCCTGCGGGTTTCCGCGCAGGCTGCAGCCTGCGGCTGCGGCTGCGGCTGCGCGGCCGCCGGCCCCTGCCGCGCGGCCTCAGCGTGGCGGGTTTCCGTTCCGGGTAGCTCGTCCCCGTCCCCTGGAGCGGCGCTGGCCGCAGCCGCCGAATCCCACCTCCGCGCCAGCCTCCCCCCAGCCTACGAACGAAACTAACAAGACACTAGCTGATGCAGAGAGACGGATATATCTTGTGCGTATGATAACGTCGTCAAATGGGGGTATCCGTCTTTTTGGAGCATCGGATGGCACGCATTCTCGCCCTGCTCCCCGATCCCGCCGCCGCAGAGCGACTTCGCGCCGCGGTGGCGGTGAACCGCGCCCGCGCCTCCCTCGGCGAACTCACCTTCGCCAGCGCGTGGGGCGACCTGCTGCGCCAGGCGCGCGCACATCCGCCCGACCTGGTGGTGTTCGATCCCGATGCCGCCGTGGACGGCGTGGAAGGATTCGGGCAGCTGCGGGCGGACCAGCCTGCGGTGGCGCTGCTGCCCTACGGCCGCTTCGACGGCGGGCGCGCCCGCGTGCTGCTGCGCCTGTCCCTGGTGGGCGTGCGCGACGTGGTGATCCGCGGCAGGGACGACGAGCCCGACGCCATCCGGGACCGCGTGGCCCGGTCGCTTTCACGCCGCGTGGTGGACACGGTGTGCGAACGGGTAAGCGACCTGTTCCCCGCGCCCCTTCGCCCGCTGCTGCAGTACCTGCTGGAGAACGCCTGCACTCCGCTGGACCCCGCGCGGGCCGCCCGCTCGCAGTACTGCCATCCCAAGACGCTGCGCGCGCGGCTGCGCCAGGCGGGGCTCCCCTCGCTGAACCGGCTGATCGTCTGGACCCGGCTGTTCTACGCCGCGCACCTGCTGGCGGGGACCGGCCGCTCGGCCGAGCAGGTGGCGCGGGTGCTGGGGTACCCGTCGGCCGCGGCGCTGCGTGCCCAGGTGCAGCGATATGCCCGGACGCACGTGCGTGAGCTGCGGGGCCCGCGCGGGCTGGAGCTGCTGCTGGAGCGCTTTCGCGCGCGGTGCCCGGCGGACCGCTCCTCCGCCGCAGAGCCGGCGCTGGAGGGCTGATCCCCACGTCGAGCCCGATGTCCTGAAAGACGCGGGCCAGCGCTGGTTCGCCGCAGTTGCGAGGAGGTTCGGGAGAGTTGCATTTTCTTTTCACGACGGAGAGCGGATTGCATCCCTTGCGGGCGGGCGGCACCCCCGCCGCCGCGGCTTCGGCCCGGCACCCGGACCGGAGCAGATCAACGGTTCACCCCCGGAGGGACCCATGCTTCTCACCCGCCGTCTCCTCGGCACGGCCGCGCTCGCGCTCGGCACCACCCTGGCCGCGTGCTCCGACACCGGCACGTCGCCGCAGTCCGGATCCGACAACCCGCTGGTCTCGCAGCTCAACCGCCTGGCCGACGGCCAGGGCCGGGTCTACGCCGCGACCGCGGAAGAAGGGAAGACCGCCGGCGCACCCGAGCCCGTGGCGGGCCCCTCGATGGCGCTGGCGCCCGAAGAGCCGTGCCTCTACAGCCATACGTGCGAGCCGCCGCCCGACCCCAACTGCTACGACTACTGCAGCTGGTTCGACGTAGACGGGGGCATCGGAACGGGGTACACCTCGACCGGACGGAAGTACGCCAGCCTCTACGGCGCCCTGTACGCCTACTCCGATACCTACTACGCGGACGTGTTCATCGACTTCTACAGCGCGGGCGGCTGCAACACCCCCACGCGCTTCGACGGAACCTTCCTGAGCGGGTACAACGGCTCATTCACTCTCAGCGCCTCGCGCTACATCGACTACGAAGGCACCTTCACCTGGGCGGTCTACGTGGACGGCTACGCGCAGAACCGCTCCGGGCAGAATGGCTACGAAACGCGGTACGTAAGCACGTGCTTCTAGTGCGGCCGGGGGCGCGCGCCCCGGACCACCGGGGGAGGGCCCGCCGCGCGGGCCCTCCCCCCACGACGGGTTCGATCCTCCTTCTCCACACTCGCATGCACGCTCCCCTCCAGGCGACTGGCGCCGGGGTTCCCGGGCCCATGGCGCCGTTCGGCCGCCGACGCGCGGTGGCGCGAACCCTGGTCCTGGCGGTCGCCGCCGGGTGTGGCCCGCCGGAAGCGCCGGGGCCGCCCGTGGAGGCCATCCCGGCCTGGTCTCCCGTGGCGGTGGTCCCGGCGGGCGCCTTCACCTCACCGCGGCACCGCGTGGAAGACCTGGCCGCCGGGCCCGGAGGAACCCTGCACGCCGTGTTCACCGACACGCGCGGCCCGGTGAGCCGGTGGAACCGCGTGCTGTACGCGCGGTTCGACGGCCGGGCGTGGTCGCCGCCCGAGCCGGTGGACGACACCCCGGGACGGTCGCACGCGCCGCGGGTGGCCGTGGACGGAGCCGGCCGCGCGCACGTCTTCTGGTGGGAGGGGATGAACACCGCACGCCCGGGCCACGGCACCCACCTGCTGCACCGCGCCCGCGGGGGCGAGGGCTGGTCCGCGCCCGATACGGTGTACCGCGAGCCCGCGCCCTCGGGGCTGATGGACCTGCAGCTGGCGGCGGTGGCGGACGCCGCCGGGCGGGTGCACGTGGTGCACAGCCGCGCGGAGGGCCGCCTGGGGTATGCGGTGCGGGAGGGGGAGGCGTGGCGCGCGGGGGCGCAGGCGCCGGCGGGAGGCGGCTACCTGCGCTGGGACCGCCCGGCCGCCCGCGCGGGCCGGCTGGAGCTGGCGTACGTGGCGGCGCAGGTGTCGGAGGCGCGGCGCAGCGCCAACAACGACCTGTGGACGCTGGCGCAGGGGGCAGACGGCTGGCGCGCCCCGGCGCCCGTGCACCTTGCGCCCACCCAGACGCTGGACCCCGCCGTCGTCACCGACGGCCAGGGGGTGCGGCACGCCGTGTGGACGGAGCGCACCGCCCGCGGCCGCGTGGAACGGCTGCTCCATTCCACCTCGCGCGACGGAGTGCGCTGGGAGGTGCCCCGGGACGTGGTGCCGCCCTCGCCGGACGCCGACTTCTACGCCCCGCGGCTGGAGCTGGACGCGCAGGGCCGCGTGAACCTGCTCTTCCTCCGTTCGACCGCCGCTTCCGTCGTCCCGTTCCACGCCCGGGGGGACGGGCGCGGCGGCTGGTCCACGCCGCGCCGCGTTGCCCCCGACGAGCCCTCGGGCCGGCTGGATCTGGAGCTGGCGGCGGACGCGGGCGGCACACTGCACGCCCTGTGGCGCGGCGTGGACGGCCTGTACCGCCACGCGCGCCTCCCCGGCTGAATTCGCCCGCCCGCACTCACGCACGCACGCATTCACGCACTCACGCCCGGCCGCACTCACGCACTCACGCGCGCCCGCACTCCCGCACTCACGCACTCACGCACTTACGCACTCTCCTACGCCCGCTTGCCGACCTCTTCGCGCGCGGCCCGGTCCGTCGGAAGGATGGGGCCCGCCGGGTCGTCGCCCGGGTTCAGCGGGTCGTGCGTGACCTCGTCGTGCTCCTGGAGCGCCTTGGGGAACATCAGCGACAGCACCACGGACCCGATCAGCACGCCGGCCACCACGCCCAGCGAGATCGCGACCGGCACGTGATAGTACCCGCTGGCCAGCATCTTGGCGCCGATGAACACCAGCACGGCCGAGAGGCCCAGCTTGAGGTAGTGGAACTTGTCGATCACCCCCGCCAGCAGAAAGTACAGCGACCGCAGGCACAGGATGGCGAACACGTTGCTGGTGTACACCAGGAACGGGTCGCGCGTGACGGCGAAGATGGCGGGAATGCTGTCCACCGCGAAGATGAGGTCGGTGGTCTCCACCATCACCAGCACCACGAACAGCGGCGTCGCCGCCGTGCGCAGCTTTCCACCGATGTTCTCCTTTACGAAGAAATGCTTTTCCCGGTACTGCGACGTCACGGGAAAGAAGCGGCGGATGAGCCTGAGCGCCGGGTTGGACTCGGGCTCGATGTCCATCTCGTCCTGGGTGGCCATCTTGATGCCCGTGTACACCAGGAACGCGCCGAACACGTAGATGATCCAGTGAAAGCGCTCGATGAGCAGCGCCCCCGCGGCGATCATGATCCCTCGCATGATCAGCGCGCCCAGCACGCCCCAGAACAGCACCCGGTGCTGGTACTGCGGCGGCACCTTGAAGTACGCGAAGATCAGGACGAAGACGAAGATGTTGTCGACGGAGAGCGCCAGCTCGATCAGGTAGCCGGTAAGGAACTCCAGCGCGTCCTTCTGCCCCCCCACGCCCTCGACGGGGAGGTAGCCCAGCCACATGGCCCCCGCAAACGCCCCCGCCAGCACCACCGTCAGCCCGGCAAAGAGCCCCGCCTCGCGCACCTTTACCACGTGCGCCTTGCGGTTGATGACGCCCAGGTCGATGGCCAGGATCACCAGCACCAGGGCGGTAAAGGCCACGTAGGGCAAAACGTTTCCGTTCAAGACCGTCTTCCTTCAAACGGCCGCGGCAGCGCGCGGCCTGGACACGAAAAAAGGCGATGCCCTCCGTCCGGGGCCCGGCCACACGCCGGCCGCCCCGCGACGAAGGTCTCGCCCTGACGAATGACTGCCCCTGCGGGCATCCGCGTCCCAACCGGACCGTGCGGGCGCGAACCCGCAGTCTTGACGATCCGGCCGCCGGCTTTCTCGCCGGTAAGCTACTCCCCTTCTGTTTGCGAGCGTTGAAGCTACCGAGCAATTCTCCTGCCGTCAACGCACCGCGGGAAGGGAGCCGCCCCGACTCCCTTCCCGCGGCGGCACCGCAACCGCGCCGCTCGCGCGCGTCGCATTCACCGCGCCCCGGCGAACGTGACCGGCGGGCTCGTGACGACGCCACGCTGCTGATCGACCTCGATGCGTCCGCCTGGCTGCTGGCGGCGAACCCGGCCACCCGTGTGGTGTCCGCCGCCGCCCTGCAGAGCCCGGTCAAGGTCCGCCGCGGCTGGCCGGCTGCCGGGGTCAGGGCCCGCACTTGGGGCAGCGGGCGACGAGCTTGCCGTCCGCGGGAAGCTCGCGCGCCACCCAGGCGCGCAGCGCCGACTTGGTGTCGGAGCAGATCTGCCGCGCCCCCTTCGACCGGAGCCGCCCGGGATGGACGTCCCGGTCCACCTCGGGACACACGGCCCTGTGCAGCAGCGGCGCGGATCGCGCGCGCACGGCCAGGATGAAGCCGTCCGGGTGCGTGTCGCGCCACCAGCCGTACTCGGCGTCGTCCGGGAACTCTTCCGTCGCGCTGGCTTCCACGGGCTCCGGCATGGGGTGGCGCCTTTCAGCTCCCGGGGAGCGTGTAGTCGAACTCGTAGGCGTGCGTTCCGCCCTCGATGATGATGTTCATCGTCCCCGTAACCCCGGCCAGTTCGCCGGTGCCGGAGTCGGGGACCACCGTCACCGACAGCCGCGGCGCACCGCGGTCCATGGTGCCGCTATGCTGCAGGTAGAAGGTGCCCGCGCGGCCGTGCAGCGACCCGGTCACCTGCTCCAGCGCCACGTACCCCGCGGAGCCCTCCACGGCGCACCGGACGGCCAGCATCTCGCCCTTGCTGGTGCCCTGCAGGTCGCCGTGGAACTCCTTGTCGATGGACATCCGCCCGATCGCCGCCGCCGTCTCCTGCGGCGCCAGCTGCACCTGGAACGTGCCCGTCGCGCGTGTGGTCACTGCCGTCTCCGTCTGAGGTTCGATGGCGCGGTCCGCTGCACCCGCGCCCGCCCCGCACCGGCGAGCGCGACCAGACAGGCAGACGCCCGCCGCAGCGCCGCGGCGAATCATCCCGCGTCCTGCAGTTCGTTGCACCTGGAGTTCTACTGCCAGTCTCACGCGGAGGCGCGGAGGACACGGAGAACAGATCTTTCCTCTTCTCTTCTCCGCGACCTCCGCGCCCTCCGCGTGAGGCCATCTTTGGCTGGATGCACGATCAATCTGAAAATCTGGTCATCAGACTCTTCATCCCAGCCCCGCGCGACCGAGGGAGAAGTGGGCGATGATCCGCTCGGCCACGTCTTCCGGCGAGAGCGCCGTGTTGTCGATGCGCAGGTAGTCCGCACGGCCGTCGAATTCGCCCGCGGAGTTCATGCGGTAGACGGCATCGTGCTCCAGCAGCCGCTGGCGCGACGCTGCGACGTCGCGCTTGGAGGGCTTTTCCGCCAGGCGGAACTCCGTCTCGTTGCGGCGCAGGCGCTCCTCCTGCGTGGCCTCCAGCTCCACGTACACCACCCGCCCGCCGCGGGAGGTGAAGATCGCCGCCAGCTCCCCGACCGACGTATGGTCCGAGGGCCGGTCGAACGCCCAGACGTACGTAAAGATGAGCCCCGGCAGGTCGCTGGCGGCCACCTCCTCCATGATCCTGCGCCGGAACTCCCGCAGCAGCCGCACGAACGGCGCCGTGCCGAAGGGAAAGAACTGAAGGACCAGCTCGATCGTCTGGTGGTTGTGGAACAGGCGCAGCCCGGTGCGTCTCGCGAGTTCGTACCCCACCGTCATCTTGCCCACGGCCGGCGGTCCGATGATGAAGACGAGCATGGGGGCGGCCGGCGACTCCGTCATGCGCCCTCCGGGGCCGTGGCCCCTGACCCGTTCCCCGCCAGAGCACCTGCGGAACCGGACTCATCGTCGCCCGCGCCGTCCGGGACGAGATCGCAGTACGCGAACCGCTCGCCCCGCATCACCACCTGGCCAACGCGGTACGGCACGGGCGCGCGAAAGCCGGGGCCATCCGAGACGAAGGTGTGGAACTCGCCGCGCTCGCCGCACGGGTCGATCCCCTCCGGCAGCTCCGCCAGAAGCACCGCATCGTACGCACGCCCGGCGAAGCCGGCGGAAAGCGCGTGCGTGTCCACGCACACCAGGCGCGCGCGGATCCCGCGGTCCACCCCCTCGCGCGCCAGCCCGTGCGTCGGCTCGCCCCACAGGGGGAACAGCCCCTCCAGCCCGGCCGCGGCGATGCGCTCCTCCCGGTACTGCCGCACGTCCTGCAGAAAGATGTCGCCGAACGCCACCCGCCGCACCGCCGGCTGGCGCTCACGGAGTGCGGCCAGCGCGCGGGCCAGCGCGGCATCGTAGGCCTGGTTGGAGCTTTCCGGCTGCAGCGTCGCCTCGTGCACCGGCAGCCCCAGCGCGGCCGCCTGCGCGTGCAGCAGGGCGCGGCGCACACCGTGGATGCTCACCCGGTCGTAGCCGGCCGTCACGGTGGTCAGCAGGTCGGTGACCTGGAACCGCGGATCGGCCCGGAGCCGCGCCAGGGCCAGCGCGCTGTCCTTGCCTCCGCTCCAGCTCAGGATGATCGGTTCGGGACGGGTCACGGAACGGGTGGATTGCGGGTCGTGGTGGATCCCGTCTCACGAGATCCAGCCGGGCAGCGCCCGAGACAGCGCCTGGCGCATGCGGCGCGTGTGCGATCCCTCCCAGTATACGCGCGCGCAGCCGGGGCAGCGAGAGACCGGGCCGGGAAGCGCGCGGCTGGCGGCGGGCACCAGCGTCGCCGCCTCGTCCTCCGTCGCCGGGCGCAGCTGGGCGTTGCACACCGGACAGCGGCTGAAGAGCGCCGGGGGCGGAGCCAGCGCACAGGCCGCGACCACCTGCCGCAGCTGGTCGAGGGGCGCGTCGTCCGTGATCAGCCCGGCCCGCTCGGGCCTGAGGTGCGCCACCAGGTGCCGGTCGCGCGTAAGCAGCACGCGCCCCTCCGCCGCCGCCAGCGCGACCAGCTCCGGGTCGTGCACGGCGGGGTCGTACGCCGTGTCGAAGCCCAGCGTGCGCAGCCAGCGCGCCAGCCGCCCCAGCATGGCGTCCGCGGCGAACCGGGGCCGCGGCTCCGCGGAAGGTGTCGTCACCGGACCGGCTCGGCCGTCCGCCGTCACGGCGGACCGGCGCCGCGGGCCCCCCCCGGCCGGTTTCTCGCCCCGCCCCCCCAAAAACCACGGGGGGGGGGTGAAACCGGGCGGGGGGAGGGGTGGCGGGGCCCGTGTCCGCGCTAGCCGCCGTGGGAGACCTCACCGGGCCGCGCGTGTGGGG
>JAHWJJ010000134.1 GCA_019348475.1 Gemmatimonadota bacterium
CGGGTACCTCGAGCAAATCTTGCGCAACATGCGCGAGATTTCATTCGTCAGATACGATTCCCGGTTCCCTATCAGTTCCTGCGCCGCCGCAGCATCCGACGCAGGTCCGCCTCCGCGGCGATGTAGCCAAAGGGCGCCCAGTCCTCGGACGAGGTGACGGTCCAGAAGATCTCTTCCGCCTCATCGACGCGGCCGTTGTACAGGTGCCAGTTGCCCACGCCGTACGCCTGCGTCGTCAGCGTCACGGCGTCGTCCCCGATCCGCGCCAGCAGCGAGTCCGGCGGAAGAAGGCCTTTGTACAGCAGCAGCCGCCGGTAATAGCTGTCGTTCTCGATGATCTCCATGCCGGGTCCGATGGACTCCAGCACGGCCGCGGCGTCCTCCTCGCGCCCCAGCCGCCGCAGGGTCATGTACGCCCAGTCCGTGGCCGCCACCCGCGAGTCATCGTTGCGCGAGACGGCCAGCGCATTGCGAAAGGCGTACAGCGCCTGGTTGAACTCGCCGCGAAGGTAATGCGCCAGCCCCAGGTGGTACCACACGTTGTAGTGCAGCGTGCTGAGCGGAACGCCCAGCGCGTTGGGGATGCCGTCCGGCTCCACCGTGTCGGGCCGGCCCCGCAGCAGCCGCGCGGCGTGCTGCAGGTCCTGCACGGCGCGGTCGAACTCGCGCACCGTGATCCACCGGTGGCCCCGGTGGCGGTACATGCGCGGGTCGTTGGGGTGCCTGCGGATCCCTTCGCTGAAGATGCCGATGGCGTCGCGGTAGCGCCCCAGGTACGCCACCCGGCGCCCCAGCCAGATGAGGGCGTCGGCGTCGTCGGGGTTGCGCTCGTACGCGGCGTAGGCCACCGCCAGGTCCGCCTCCAGCTGCTGGCGGCGCTCCAGGGGGCGTTCCACGGCGTAGAGCGGCGCCCCCAGCAGCGACACGGCTTCGGGGTAGCCGGCGGGCGTGGGCGGGCCGCGGCGCCCGATGCAGGACGCCAGCAGCAGGGCCGGAACCAGCGCGATCGCGGTGGCGAGCCTCATCGGGCGGCGCTCCGGGGGACGGGGGCGGTAGGGCGCCGCGCGTGCGGACGCCGGGAACGGCGGACGCCGGGGGTGCCCCGGCGCAGGATGAGAACCGGTGCAACGTCCGGCGATATCCCTGGAGAATACGCGGGAATCGGCGTATTGAAAAGGGGTTGCCGCCGGCGCCGGCCGGCCGGGGCCGCGCTCAGCGGACCAGCCGCAGGGGGAACCGCAGCTGCGCGGGCACCGGCAGGCCGTCTTCCATGGCCGGAACGAAGCTGATCCCGCGGACGTAGCTGAGCACCCGCTGCTCCCAGGTTCCGCGGGACAGCGTGCGCTCCAGGCGCGCGTCGGTCACGTTTCCGCCCGCGTCCAGCACCACGTGCACCCAGACGGTTCCTCCGCCGGGCGGGAGCACCCCCGCCGCGCCGGACGGCTCGCGCACGTCGAAGCTGGCGCCGCCAAAGGCGCCGTACCCCGCCACCGCCGGGTCGCGGGGCTGCGCCGCGCACACCTCGCGCCGGCCGACGCGCAGCACGGGCTCCTCCTCCGCCAGGTCCATCCGCAGGCGCACCCCCCATTCGCGCGGCGACGGCTCCACGCGGCGGCGGTGCGCGAACACCAGCTTCTGCAGCGTGTCCGCCAGCTCCGCGGGGAGGCGGTGCTCGATCACCTCGCGGCGCACGTTCAGACCCTCCGCGTCATAGCCCATCGACAGCAGCGCGTACCCGGGCGGGCTGCCCGCCTGCCGCCACAGCTTGCGCGCGGCGGCCGTGAGCGCGGCGGAATCCACCAGCGCCGCGGCCGCGGGGAGCTGCGCCGGGTCCGCGGATGCGCGGCAGGGCCGGCCCGGCGGCGCGTCCGCGTCGCTCAGCAGCGCCTCGCGTCCGGGCGCGGTGCCGGTGAACGTGGCGCACGCCCCCGACGCCAGGAGCGCCGCCAGCAGGGCGAGCGGGCGAGGGTGTGTCATCGCGCGGGTCGAAGGAGGTTGGCTTCCGGGCAGCCGCACCGCGGTGGGAGCGCTGCCGTTGGGTTCCGTGGACGCCGACGCCGCATCACCGGTGCCACCCCCGTTCCATCGATCGACCCGCGGCGCCGATCGACACCCGTCCGCACGCCCGCCGCGGTGCATCCGGGAATCAGGGCGGAGATGTCGCGCACGTGCAGGTGAAGCCCCGTTCGGCGCGGGGAAGCGAAGCCGAGACGGGGCTTGTGGCCTTTCCAGCCGCGGGCTTCAGCCCGCGGCTGACGCCGCGGCGGATCCCGCCGAGCGATTCCGCGGACCGTGCGGACGCGCGGCGGCCTACCGGTCCTCGCCCAGCCATCCCTTGCGGGCGAACCACGCCAGCAGGAGGACGGCGGTCGCGCCCATCAGCGTGAACACGAAGGGAAGGTCCCACCACCAGGCGCGGCGGGGGTGCTCCACGTCCATCCCGTACACGCCGGTGATGAAGCCCAGGGGGATGAAGATGGCCGCGAAGACGGTGAGCACCTTCATGATCTCGTTCATGCGGTTGCTCACGTTGCTCAGGTACAGGTCCGTGAGCGATGAGCCCAGGTCGCGGTACGTCTCCACCAGGTCCAGCACCTGAAAGCAGTGGTCCGCCGTGTCGCGAAAGTAGACCACGGACTCCTGCGTGACCAGCGGCCCCGGCTCGCGGACGATGGCGTTCAGCGCGTCGCGCATGGGCCACACGGCCCGGCGCAGCGACATCAGCTCGCGCTTGATGGCGTGCAGCCGGGTCATGGCGTCTCGCGTGGGGCGGTGGACGATCTCCTCTTCCAGCGCGTCCAGGCGGTCCGCGTACGCCTCCGCGACGGGAAAGTAGTGGTCCACGATGGTGTCGATCACGGAGTACGCCAGGTAGTCCGGCCCGCAGCGGCGTGCGCGGCCGTGGCTGGCGCGGATGCGCTGGCGCAGCGGGTCCAGCACGTCGCCCGGGCGCTCCTGAAAGGTGACGACGAAGTCCGGGCCCAGGAACACCCCCACCTGCTCCAGATCCAGTTCCGGCGCCAGCCGCGCCATCCGCACGATCACGAACAGCGTCTGCTCGCCGTACGCCTCTACCTTGGCGCGCTGCCGCACGTCGCCCAGGTCCTCCAGCGCCAGCCGGTGCAGGCCGAAGATGTCGCCGATGGCGGCCAGCGTGGGCGCGTGGGCCACGCCGTTCACGTTCACCCACACCACGGGCCACTTGCCGCGCATCTGCCGCAGCAGCTCGTAGTCGTCCACCGCCCACTCCGTCAGCTCGTGCGGCCCGTACGCCATCACCGTCACGGCGGGGCGCGCCGCGCCCGGCTCCGACACCAGCACCCCGGGCTCGGAGCCGGGCGCGGGCTGGGGCCGCCGGTGCACGGGCTCCAGCGGCTCCGCCCCCTGCAGAAAGGGAAGGCGGAACAGGTCCCGGCGCTTTACGTTCACCCCGCCCCCTCCTCCGTCTTCACAAGTGCGAAAGTGCGAAAGTGCGTTGGTGCGTTGGTGCGTTGGTGCGTTCGGGGGGGCATGCCGAACCCGGAAAGAGCATATGTCATTCCGAAGGAGGCGCCACGCCGGACTGGCCCACGGCAGATCGCCCGGCGCCGACTGAGGAATCTACTCGCCCGATCTGGTGGCCTGCTCCAAAGGTTTCTACTCGCAGCACCGCGATTCGTTTGCCGGATCCGGGATCAGCGGGCGGCGCCGGGAAAGGTGCCGCCCACCTCGCCGGCGGCGTGCACCATCTCGCGCGCCGCGGGGGCGTACTTGGCGAGGGTGAACAGGTTGCCGCGCGACAGCTTCAGCTTGCCCTGCATCACGGCGGCCACGGGGTCCATCTCGCCGTGCAGCAGGCGCTTCCACTCGGCGGGATCGGCGCGGAACAGGTACGGCGCCGTCTCCAGGTCTTCCGCGGTCGCCACGCGCGCGCCGCGGCACTGGCCGTGATGGATGTCCAGCCACACCGCGCGATCGCTGTCGATGCCCTGCTCCGGATCGCCGGACATCAGCAGCACCGCCGCGCCCTCCCAGCCGGCGGCCGCCAGGCGGTAGCTCTCGCGCTGGTTCAGCCGGTCGCAGCACGCCGCGCACCACGCTTCGGTGAACACCTCCATCCGCCCCTCCGTTCTGCCCGTTTGTGATTGCCGGATGTCTGACGATGCAGGGTACAGCGTCGCGCCGGACGGCGAAAGGAGGCACGGAGGCCGGAGCCGAGCTTACCCCCTCTCCCGGCGCGGCTGAGGGGGCAGGGGGGGGTGACCCGGAGCCCCACACGTGAAACACATGATCCTGCTCGGAATCCGCCAGAACGCTCCCGTTGGGCCGACCTGCGGGCCCACTTCCCGCCAGGGGTTGACCCCGCGCCCGCCGTCTACTTGCTTCGTGCGCCCACCCGGCGCACAGGTGGAGTTCGCGCCCGCGATCATCATCCCTTACAATCGGGTCCATCATGCCTTCATCGCCCACGCTGAGCCCGGACGTGACCGACGCCCCCGCCATCGCCCCGGATCCGCAGAGCGTATTGCTGGAGCGCTTTGGCCTGCGCGAGTTTCGCGACGGTCAGCGCCAGGTGATCGACTGCCTGCTGGGCGGCGGCAGCGCGCTGGCGGTGTTCCCCACCGGCGGCGGCAAGTCGCTGTGCTACCAGCTTCCCGCCCTGCTGCTGGACGGCGTGACCGTGGTCGTCTCGCCGCTGATCGCGCTGATGAAGGACCAGATCGACTACCTGCGCGGCCGCGGGATCCAGGCGGCGCGGCTGGACAGCTCGCTCTCGCGCGAGGAGAGCGCCGCGGTGGAGCGCGGGCTGCGCGCGGGGACGCTCAAGCTGCTGTACGTGGCGCCGGAGCGCTTCAACAACGCGCGCTTTCTGGACCAGCTGGGCCGCGCGCGCATCTCGCTGTTCGCCGTGGACGAGGCGCACTGCATATCGCAGTGGGGCCACAACTTTCGCCCGGACTACCTGAAGCTGGCCGAGACGGCGCGCACCGTGGGCGTGGAGCGCGTGCTGGCCCTTACGGCGACGGCCACCCCCGCTGTGGTGCAGGACATCTGCGAGAGCTTCGCCATTCCGCGCGAGTGCGCCGTCGTCACCGGGTTCCATCGCCCCAACCTCTTTCTGTCCACCGTCCCCACCGAGCGCGCCCGGCGCGAGCGCGTGCTGCTGGAGCGCATCCGCGGCCGCGACGCGGGGCCGGGGATCGTCTACGTGACGCTGCAGAAGACGGCGGAGTGGGTGTCGAAGGCGCTGGCGGATGCGGGGGTGCCGGCGCGGGCCTACCACGCGGGGATGGATGCGGAGCAGCGCACGGCGGTGCAGGAGTGGTGGAAGGGCTCGGACCAGGCGATGGTGGTGGCGACGATCGCCTTCGGCATGGGGATCGACAAGGCGGACGTGCGATACGTCTACCACTTCAACCTGCCCAAGGGGCTGGAGAGCTACAGCCAGGAGATCGGCCGCGCCGGGCGCGACGGGCTTCCCTCCACCGTGGAGCTGCTGGGGAGCCTGGAAGACCTGTCGACGCTGGAGAACTTCGCGTACGGCGATACGCCCGACCACGAGGCCATCCGCGGCCTGGTACAGGAGGTGGCGGACTGCGGCCCCACCTTCGACGTGGCGCCGCAGAGCCTGGGCAACCGCCACGACATCCGGCAGCTGGTGCTGCGCACCGCCCTCACGTACCTGGAGCTGGCGGGGATCCTCCGGCAGAGCACGCCTTTCTACGCCGGGTACAGGATCCGCCCCACGGTGCCCGTCCGGGAGATCGTCGGCCGCTTTCAGGGGGAGCGAGCGCAGTTCGTGGACGGCATCTTTCGCCGGGCGAAGTTCGGGAGGACGTGGTACACGCTGGAACTGGACGGGCTGGAGCCGGAGGAGCGCAGCCGCACCGTGCGCGCGGTGGAGTACCTGGGCGAGCAGGGGGTGGCGGAGGTGCAGGCCAGCGACCTGCGGCTGCGCTTTCAGAAGCTGGTCGCGCATCCCGACGTGGACGCGGTGACGGAGGACCTGGTGGCGCGCTTTCACCGCAGCGAAGAGGCGGAGATCGCGCGCATGGGGGCGATGGCGGAGCTGGTGACGCGCGACGGATGCCAGACCAATTACCTGCTGGCGTACTTCGGCGAGCCCCACGAGCTGCCGTGCGGCCACTGCACCTGGTGCCAGACGGAGCGCGCCACCGCCTTTCCCCCGCTGCCGCCGCCGCAGCCGATCGAGGCGCGGGTGGAGGCCTCCGCCTTCGCCGCGCTGGTGCGCGCCCACCCGGACGCGCTGGCCACGCCGCGGCGCCGCGCGCGCTTTCTGTGCGGACTGGCCAGCCCCGCGCTCAGCGCCGCGAAGCTCAGCCGCCACGCGCTGTTCGGCGCGCTGGAGGACCACCGCTTCGCCGAGGTGCTTGCCTGGTGCGAGCGGCAGGGGTGAGCGATCGAGGGGTTGCGAGGTGCCGCGGGCGCGGCCCACTCTAGAGGCCCGTTCACCCGTTCACCCGTTCACCCGTTCACCCGTTCACCCCTTCACCCCTTCACCCCTTCACCCGTTCACTCACCCGGTGCCTCACCGCCTCCTGCCGCCCCTGACCGCACATGCCCCAGATCACCGCAGGCGCATCCGCCGTCGTCCATGCACCGCCCGCAACGGTCTACGGAATCCTGAGCGACTACCACGAAGGCCATCCCGCCATCCTGCCGCGGCCGCCGTTCGGCGCGCTGGTGGTGGAGAGCGGCGGTACCGGCGCCGGGACCGTGTTCCGCGTGCAGACGCGGCAGGGGCTCGCCATGCGCACCTACCGGATGGCGGTGACGGAGCCGGAGCCGGGTCGCCTGCTGGTGGAGACGGCCGTGGATTCGGACCTGGTCTCCACCTTTCGGGTGGAGCCGGTGGAGGGCGGCCATTCGCGCGTGACCATCACCACGCGCTGGACGCGTGGCGGGGTGCAGGGCCTCGTGGAACGGCTGCTGGTGCCGGCGCTCGCCGCGCCGATCTACCGAAAGGAGATCGCGAACCTGGAGCGGCTGGCGCGCGAGCGGACCGGCGGCACGCAGGGCTGACCGGGGGGCATCCTGCATCGCCGCTGCGCCGGTACCGCACCGCCCGCCGAATGCGCACGCGGCGAAGGGATGGGCCCCTCGCCGCGTGCGCATCCGCCGAGTCGGCTACGTGCCGTCGCCGGAGCTCTTTACCTCCACGTTCACGTCCGGCGCCTCTACCTGCGGCACGTTCACGTCCACGTCGGCTTCCTGGCCGCCGCCGCGCATCACCAGCCATACCACCAGCACCAGCACCACCAGCAGCAGCAGGCCCAGCAGCATCGTGGATCCGCCGCCAGCGCGCTGGGGTCCGCGCGTGTTCACGTCCGTCATGCGCTCCTCCGTCGGCATCGCATCACCCCGGGCCCGGAGTGGGCCCCGGCACAGCGCCCGGTGCGTTCTCCGTGCCATCCGCGCGCGAAATCCCTTGCGGCCGGCAGCGCGCGCCGTGGCCCCGGCAGCACCTCGCCGGGTTCCATCTTGTGAAAACCACCGCCGCGTGGGATGTTCACGCGCGCGATGCCGCGGGTCCTGCGGCATCATCCGCCCCCTCATCCCTGTCCGGCCGAGAACCCATGCCCGCCTCCCTGCTCCGCGCCCTGCTCCTCGCCGCCGCCCTCCTCCTGCCGATGCGCACGGCCGCGCAGAGCAGCGGCCACACGCTGGAGCCCGGGGATACGGTGCGGGTGCAGGCGGACGCGTGGGGCCCGCGGCTGGTGGAAGGCGAGCTGCTGGTGTATCACACCGACAGCCTGGCCGTGCGCGAAAGCGCGACGGGCACCCGCTACGCGGTGGCCACGGAAGGGGTGCAGCGGCTGCTGAAGAACGAGGGGGTGAACCGGCGCCGGTCCGTGCGGCGGTTCGCGGTGGCGGGGGTGTTCATGGGCTTTGCGACGGGCGTCGTGCTGGGTCCGCTCGTCTCGATGGAGCGCAAGGACGAGAACTTCGTGGGCGCCACCCTGGTCACCAGCCTGGGCGGCGGCGCGCTGGGGCTGGGGCTGGGCGCCGCGGCCAGCGCGCTGTTCGCCCGCGAGCACTGGCAGCCCTTCCGCACCCCCATCCTCCCTCCCGCGCCGCCCCCGCGACCATCCGCGTCTCCACCCCCGCGCCCTGACGCCACACCTTCGACAGTTCTACTGCGGGTTCGGCCTCGAGTGAGGTAGACCGACTTGCGCGCGTGCGCTCCTCGAAGAGAAGGATGCTCGGCGGGCTCCGCCAAAGGGCTGAGCACCAGCAGGGGGTGAGTAGAGGAAGGGATTCCTCAGCCGCGAGCGAGCCAGGATCAGCTACTCCCGCTGCATCCGCGCCGTAACCTCGCGCATCTCGGGGCCGCACTCGCCGGCCCGCACCCGGATGTCGCTGCGGGCCCACGCGCGGTAGCCGGGGGCCTCCACCGCCACCGTGTAGCGTCCGGCGGGGCCCAGGGCCGCCAGGGTGCTTCCCCAGTGGCGCAGCGAATCCGTCTCCGCGCCCACGATCCACCGCCCCCGCGCCCCCGGAAGTAGGCTTTGTCCGGTCGCGGAATCCACCACCGCCACCTGCAGGGCGACCGGCGGGGCGAAGACGTCCATGGGCATGGCGCATTGCACCGGTCCTTCCTGGCACGCGGCGGCAAGGGCCAGCAGCGGAAGCAGGACGGCTCCAGGGGTGCCGTTCATGGAGAGAAGGCCTTGGAAAAGGGGCGCGAAGATTACTGCGTGGGCTGCGGCGTGGCGGCCACACGCACGGTGGCGGGCCCGCACTCCGTCTTTTCGACCACCAGGCCGCCCTGCACCCATTCGGCGTGGCCGGGGCGGTGCACGCGCACCTGGTACACGCCCGGGGGGCCGAACGCCGCCAGCTGGGGAACGCCCTCCCCGCGCACCGTGTGACGCAGGGAGTCGGTCATGGTGGCCACCGTGTACCAGCCGCGCGCCTCGGTGGCCACGGACTCGCCCGTGACCGCGTCGAACACGCCCACCACCACCGCCGGCTGCGGGTCCTGCGGGCAGACCACGGACAGCGCCACGTCCTTGCAGGCGGCCAGCGCCAGGCACAGGGCCGGCACGAGCAGCGCGGGGATCTTCATCGTTCTTGCAAACCAGGGTGTTCAGCACGTGCGGGCGCGGCGACGGGACGGCCGCGCGGTCCTGCACCGGGAGAACGATCCACCCGCGCACGTCGTGACACGGCAAAAGCTTGCGCGCGGGCCCCGGCCATGTCACGATTGCCGGCGGCGGGGCGTTCTTTGAGCACTGCCGGACGCGGGGCGCGCCCCACCCCGTCCGCGTCCGGCCCGGAATCGGCGTCTTCCCGAGCGATGACCTCGTGCCAGCCACGCATGCCGACCGTCCCGCCCGGGACGGCGCCGCCACGCCTGCCGCGCCCGGAGCACGCGTGAGCGCCGTACAGGGGGGGAGCACGGATTACGACGCGCTGTTCCGCGACGTGTATCCGTCGCTGTTCCGCTACCTGCACCGCCTGACCGGCGACCAGGACGCGGCCGAGGACATCGCGCAGGAATCGTTCGTGCGGCTGCTGGGCCGCTCCATGCCGGAGCAGGAGGCGCGGCTGTGGCTGTTCACCGTGGCGACGAACCTGTTCCGCGACAGCACCCGCACCTCGCGGCGGCGGGAGCGGCTGCTCTCGGCCACGCCGTGGAAGCCGTCCGCACTTCCCGCGCCCGACGAGTCGCTGGAGCGCGGGCGCACCGTCGCCTCGGTACGGGCGGCGCTGGAGCAGATCCCCGCCCGCGACCGGCAGATGCTGCTGATGCGCGAAGAGGGGTTTCGATACGATGAGATCGCCCGCGTGGCCGAGGTGGCCCCGGGCTCGGTAGGCACGCTGCTGGCCCGCGCGACCCGGCGGTTCCTTGCGGTGTATGACGCGCGACTGGAGGAAGGATGACACACCCGGGTGAAGGAACGTTGCAGGAGAT
>JAHWJJ010000135.1 GCA_019348475.1 Gemmatimonadota bacterium
GACACCATCGCGTTGTTCACCCACACGTCGATGGGCCCGAGCTCCGCCTCCACCCGCGCGGCCGCGGCCTCGATCGCCTCCGCGTCCGCCACGTCCGCGGGGAGCACCAGCGCGCGCCCGCCCATCACTTCCACCTCGCGGGCCGCGGCCTCCAGCCCGTCGCGCCCGCGCGCGATCAGCCCCAGGTGCGCGCCGCGCTTTGCGAACGCGCGCACCACCGCGCGCCCCACGCCGGCGGAAGCGCCCGTCACCACCACCACTTCCCGCGCGCCCTTCATGCTCATCCGCCGCTCATCGGTTCGGTGTCGTCCGGCGGGTCAAGCCCCACCCGCCGCGCGTGCTCCGGCGACGGCTGGGGCACGCCCCCGAATTCGTTGTTGCGCCGCGCGGCGCGGTTCATCAGCCCCGTCACGGGCGAGGGCGACACCGGCGTCGCCAGCTCCATCCCCCGCACCCGCTCCGTGCCGCCCCCCGCCCCCGGGCCGGGGAGCAGGCGCGCCACCCCGCCCAGCACGTCCGACATGGCGCCGGGGAACAGGTCGTGGGCAATGCGCAGCGCCTTCGCCTGCCAGGTGAGCGTCACCTCCGCCTCGCCGCGGCGCGCGGCCTGGACGATGCGCCGCGCGGCGCGGCCGGCGTGCATGGCGCTGAGCGGCGTGGCCGACCCAAGGCTGAACCAGGCGAACTCCTTCTCCGCCTGTCCCTTGAAGAAGGCGTTCACCGGCGACCCCGTCCGCATGAGCCCGGGGATGATGGTGGTCACGGTGATCCCCGTGCCCGCCAGCTCGGCGCGCAGGCCCTGCGAAAAGCCGGTGAGCGCGAACTTGGCGGCGTCGTAGGGAAGCAGGTGGGGGATGGCGACCTTGCCCCCGATGGAGCAGACGTTGACGATGCGCCCCGCGCCGCGCGCCCGCATCCCGGGGAGCGCGGCCAGGGTGGCGTGCACGGCGCCGAAGAAGTTCACCGCCATGGCGCGGCGAAAGTCGTCCACGTCCATGGTCTGCAGCGGGCCCACCTGGATGATGCCGGCGTTGTTCACCAGCACGTCCACGCCGCCGCAGCGGCGCTCCACCTCGCGCACCATCGCCTCCACCTGCGCGGCGTCGGAGACGTCGCACGGCACGGCGAGCACCTCCGCGCCGGCCGCGGCCAGCTCCGCGCGGGCGCGCTCCAGCTCCACGGCGTCGCGCGCGCAGATCGCCAGGCGGCACCCAAGGCCGGCGAACTCGCGCGCCAGCAGCAGCCCCAGGCCGCGGGATCCGCCGGTGATCAGCACCAGCTGCCCGGCCAGGTCGGCTTCACGGGCACGCCGCAGCGCCCACCATGCCACCCCCGCGAGTGCCGCCGCGCCCAGCGCGCGCCTCCGTCGTGGTCCGTTCACGTCCCCTCCTCCGCTGCCCGTTCCGCCCGGGATTTTGTTGCCGCCCGGTGCAACGCCCTCGCCGTGGCGCGTCCGGCGGCCGGACAGCACCCGCGCATCGACTCGATCTGTATCCCCCGCGCCTGCGGGTGCCCGGAATGCCGGCTGCCGCCCGGGGCCGCAGCGAGGCCCTTGGTGGACCCCCACCGGCGGACGGCCAGATGCCGCGCCGCTCGCTGGCGCAAGCAGACGGGCGAGCGATCCGCAGACGTACGCGGATAAAGTGGCGGATGCGCCGACAGCGAGCGTAAACTGCGCGAGGCTGCGGTTGATGGGGCGACGGCCGGCGAGTGACCACGATCACGCGGGGGCCCCCGGGTCGGCCCTCCGGCGCAGGCGGACGGATCGGGGGTATGATGACAGAAACGGGCGATTTGGGCTTCGAGCCCGCGGTGCGGACGGCGTTCGGGTTCCTGGTCGAGGAATACGGGTTCCGCGTGGCCGCGTCCTCTGCGGACCGTGTGCGGTTCGAGTCTTCAGGGGTCTACGTCGAGATCACGTCCGGCCGCTACGGCCAGGAGGTGGGCGTGGAGTGCGGGCGGATCGGAACGGACGAGCGGTTCGATCTCCAGAGCTACCTCGGCGCCGCCAGCGCGGGCCTGCGGGACCAGGTGGGGGATGGGATCGTGGACACTCCGGAGGCGATGCGGCACTGCACCGCCCACCTCGCGGAAGTGCTGCGCGCCCACGGGCAGCCCATCCTGGAGGGGAACCCCAGCGCGTTCGAGCTCGTGAGCCCCGTGAGCTGGGCGCACTTCAATCTCGACGCGATCGGGCCGGCGGAGTACCGCGAGCGTTACCGGAGGGAGCTGGATGCCGCACGCGCCGGGCTGGCCAGGCTACGGCAAGGCCCAGGCTGATCGAGCCCCCGCCCCGCCAGCGGTCATCGGCAGGTCCATTTGCCGCGTGGCCAGTGCGCAGATGCTCAGATCGTGATCCCAAGCTGCCGGCCGAGCTGGTCGCGGTGGCTGCGGCTGAGCTTGAGCCGGGTTCCGTCCCTCAGCTTGACCACGTGGTCGCCGCGGAACAGCGGCTCCAGCGCCGTGATGCGCTCCACGTTGACGATCGTGGAGCGGTGGATGCGGCAGAAGCGGCGCGGGTCCAGCCGCGCCTGCAGCACGTGCATCCGCTCGCGGATCAGGTACCTGGCCCCGGCCACGTGGATCCTGGCGTACGGGCCCTCGGCCGCGATGTAGTCGATCTGCTCCGTCGCAACCAGCAGCCGCTGGCCGCGCACGTCCACCGCGATGCGCTCCAGCCCGGCCGGCTCAGGCCGCGGCGCCGGATCCGGGAAAGCGTCGACCAGCGACCGGAGTTTTTTCGTGAGCTCGTCCACCTGGCGCAGCCGCAGCCACTCGCGCGCGCGGGCCAGCGCCTGCTCGAAACGCTCGTCGTCGAACGGCTTCAGCAGGTAATCCACGGCCGCCAGGTCGAACGCGCGCAGGGCGTACCGGTCGTACGCGGTCACGAAGACGGTCGCGGGCATTCGCTCCGGCCCCACGGCGCGCACCACCTCCAGGCCGGTGAGGCCGGGCATCTGCACGTCCAGGAACACCAGGTCCACCGGCCCGCGGCAGATCGCCTCGATGGCATCGTGCGGGTTGCCGTACGACCCCACCACCTCCACGCCGGCCTCCCCCGCCAGCAGGTCCTCCACGCGCTGCCGCGCCGGCAGCTCGTCGTCAACCACCATCACGCGCAAGGAATTCACGCCGGTTGCTCCGTGCGCTCGGGCACCTGCGCGTCCGCGGGCGCCTTCGAAATACGGTACGGCAGCGAAACCTCCGCGGTCGCCCCGCCCGCCGGGCTCGCGGCCAGCGCCAGGGCGGCGCCGCGCCCGTACAGCTGCTCCAGGCGGGCCCGCGTGTTTGAGAGCCCCACGCCTTCGGTGATGCCCTCCTCCCGCACACCCGGCCCGCTGTCGCTCACGCGAAGGTACAGCCGCCCGCCAAGGCACTCCGATTCCACCCGGATCCATCCGTCGCCCAGCGACCTCGCGATCCCGTGCTCCACCGCGTTCTCCAGGATGGGCTGCAGCAGCAGGTTGGGCACCATCGCCTCCTCGGTCGCGGGATCGATCCCGAACTCCACCCGCAGCCGGTCCGCGAAGCGCTCGCGCACGATCTCCAGATAGCCCCGGGCAAAACGCAGCTCGTCCCGGAGCGTGACCTCCTGCTCGCGAGTGGACTCCAGAGCGCGCCGCAGCAACTCGCTCAGCCGCGCGATCACCCGGCGGGCGCCGCGCGGGTCGCGTTCGGTAAGGCTGGAGATGGTGTTCAGGGTGTTGAAGAGGAAGTGGGGGTGCAGTTGCATCCGCAGCGCCTGCATCCGCGCTTCCGCCAGCTGGGAGCGCACGCGGGCGTTCGCCAGCTGCTGCTCGTTCAGGCGCCGGTACGAGTGGAAGGCGAAGCCCGCCGTGAGGATGCCGCCGTAGAAGACGAAGTGGTTGCGGTTGGACCCGTACTCGATGAAGTAGCGGAACAGGTCGGCCGGGGACCACGGGCCGGTGCCGCCCGGGGGATGGTAGTAGTCCTCCCCCGGATAGTGGGCGTAGTGGTTGTGGAGCACCAGCAGCACGAGCATGGTTGCCAGGCTCGCCGCCAGACCGACGAGTGCGTGCACCGGCACCCGCCGCGCCCAGTTGCGCCGCGTCACGGGCAGCCGCCACGCCAGCCAGAAGATCAGCGGCGTGAGCAGCGCCCACACGCCGTACTGGATGGCGTCGTCCAGCACGCCCAGGGCGTGGTGCAGGTCGCGCTCGTGCGCGGGCGCCAGCCACAGCAGGTGCGCCGTGCGCATCGCCGCCACCAGCATCCACGCGCCCGCCCAGAACCCCAGCACCACCTTCCACGGCGGCAGCCAGGCCCCCGGGAGATGCTCCGCCCCTGGCGGTTCGTCCCGAACAGCGGCTCTCGAATCCATGTCGCCCAAACTACACCCCCATCATCCCCGGGCCGCAAGCATTGCGACACGAGCGGCGCGCGGCGGACCACGAACGCCGCCGGCGGCGTCACGAGCCGGACGGCGCTGCCGGCCGGGAAGCCGGCCCCGCCCCGTCCCTCCTCCCGTCCGCTTCATGGCGCGGGGCGCGCCGCTGGTTACACGGCGTGGAGCCCCGGCTTCAGGTTGGTGGCCGCCCGCCGCCCCCGCCGGTAGCGTGGCGGGGAGCGGGCGGACTCGCCCGGCCGGCCACCCAACTCCACGAAGCCGATGATCTCCGAGAGCCCCAATCCAGCGATGGCCGTCCCCACCCGGAGCAGACGGGTCGCGGGCCTCTGCGCCGCTTCCATCCTCCTGCTGGCGGCGTGCGCCCCTCGCGCGCCGGGCGGCGTCGCGACCGCTGCGTCGCCCCCCGCTGCCTCCACCCCGCGGCCGCAGGCCGACATCGTCCCCTTTGCGGACTACCACGCGCACATCTACTCCATCAACGCCGCCACGCAGCGGGTCAGGCCGCTGCTCGCCGAGGTCCAGCTGCCGCCGGAGCTGGCTGGGCTGCTCCGCCGCCGGGTGGGGCTGCTGGGGGGCGCGGAAGCCTTCCGGAACCGGCTGGCCCTGTCCGAACTCTACACGCCCGACGCCGTCTTTCGGAACACCAGCTTCAGGACCTGGGGGCGCGGCGCCGAGAACGCCTCGGTCAACGCGAGCCTGCAGGCGACGTTCGGGTTCTGGGGCGCGCCGTTCCGGATGACGCCCGTGGCCTACGGGGCCGGCGATTCGGTGGGCTACGTCGCCGGCTACTACACCCGGGGGCAGGCGGATTCCATCCGGCACGTGGGGCAGTTCCACCTCTCCCTCCGAAAGGGGGCGGACGGTGCGTGGCGCATCGGGGCAGAGACGGCCAGCTTCGAGCCCCCCGCGCTTCCGGAGGCGGAGCCGGCGGAGGCGCTGATCGCGGACATGGACGCTGCGGGAGTGCGCAAGGCGCTGGTGCTCTCCGCCGCGTACTGGGGCGCCTCCATCACGGCGCCACGCGACGGCGAGCGCGCTGCCGTTCAGGCGGAGAACGACTGGGTTGCCGAGCAGGTGGCGCGCTACCCCGACCGGCTGGTGGGCTTCTGCGCCGTGAACCCCCTGCGTGACTACGCGCTGGACGAGGTGGCGCGGTGTGCTGCCCACCCGCACCTGCGGGGCATCAAGCTGCACGTCGCCGACGCCAACGTCGACCTGGAGAACCCGGATCACCTCCGGCGGCTGCGGCGGTTCTTTCAGGCGGCCAACGAGCACCGGATGCCGATCACCGCGCACGTGGCCACGCAGGACCTGGACTACGGGCGCGAGCACGTCCGCATCTACCTGGAGCAGGTGTTTCCCGCCGCGCCCGACATCCCCATCCAGATCGCGCACCTGGCCGGCCACGGCCCCGCGCACGGCGGCGACGCCCTGGCCGCCTTTGCCGAGGCCGCGCGGGCGGGCCATCCCGCCATGCGCAACGTGTACTTCGACGTTGCCTCGAACGTAATGAGCTCCATGCCGGCGGCGTACCTGGACGAGATCGCGCGGCGGCTGCGGGAGATCGGGCTGGAGCGCGTCCTGTTCGCGACCGACCGGCCCGCGGGCGGACCGAACTTCACGGCGAAGCAGGCGTGGGCGCAGTTCCGCAGACTTCCGCTCACCGAGGACGAGTTCCGCGCCATCGCCGACAATGTCGCGCCGTACGTGCGTTGAGCCGCCGGCTCGACGCGTCTCCCGCCGGGGTGCGCGCCAGCGTCCCCGGCGGCCAGCCGCGCGGGCCTGGGCCGGGCGACGCTCCGGCGAGGGAATGGATGCCGGTAGCGGCCAGTGCGCCGGGGCGGTGGTTCGGAGGCTCGGGAACGGACACGGAGCCGCGCGAGCATCCAGTGGCTTCATGCGCGCCACTCGGGGGGCGCGGCACGGTTCGGTAGCTCCAGCATGGACGGCTCGCTCCGCGCGACCATCCGGCTCGTGCCGCAGGGGCCACTGATGGATGGGAGCACCGGCCGCACCATCGTGCGTGAGATCACGAACTCGGCGAGCAGCCGGGGGCGCGTCATCCGGGACGTGCCGCTGGGTGCCTACACCGTAAGCGCCACACGCAGCGCCGCGAACGGCACCGAGACCCCGCTTCAGGTGATCGCCCGCTCGGTCAACGGCGCCTCCGGCCCTGCGCCTGCTCCGGCGGCCCAGGCGCGGCTCGTGTTCGAGCCCAGCGGAAGCTCGGAGCCAGAGGTGCTGGGCAGCAACGGCGTGCACCCGATGAACCTGGCGGTCATGCCCGGCTCCGGGGCCGTGCCCGCCACCCGCCCCGATCCCGCTCCCGCGGCGCCGACCGCGCCCCCGGCTTCGCCGGTCCCCGCGCATCCCGCCACCCCTCAGCCGGCGGCGCGTCCGACTGAGTACAGGGTGGGAGACCGCGTCGAGCACTACAACTGGATGGACGGGTCCTGGACTCCGGGCGTCGTGAAGTCGATCCGGGAGGGTTACCTGGGCGCCAGGATCTACGTGCTGGAGACAGCCGGGGGTGACGTTCACAGCGACATCGACAAGATGCGCCCGGCGCCACCGCGCTGACGCACCGCCGCGCTTGCTGACGCCTCGTTCACCGGCCGGCCTCAAACACACGCGAGCGGCGCAACGGGAGGCCGGGTGCGCCGCTCGCTCCAGGTGGGCACCCGATCGTGGTGGACACCCCGCCCCCCATCCACCTCGGTGCCCGCGATGTCGCAGCGGTGGACGAGGGAGTCGTCCACGAGCCGCCGCTCCACCGCGTGGACCGTGGCCGCGGGTCCGTGCCCGCGGAGGCGGGGCAGCGGCCGGCTCGCTGCCCGCTTTCCGCGGCGCCCCGTCTACCCTCGTCGCCCGGCAGAAAGGTGACGGGCTCCGGTGAAGGTTCCGCAGTTGGCCGCGATGACGTAACTTTCCGGACGAACGTGGCTGCGTTGTTCCTGCCCCGCCGTGCGACCCATGATCCAGCTTCACGTACTCGGTTCTCCGGACCTGCGCCGCGCCGACGGCAGCGAGGTTCGCTCGGTGCTGGTGCAGCCCAAGCGGCTGGCCCTTCTGGTCTACCTGGCCGTCGCCATGCCCCGCGGCTTTCACCGCCGGGACTCCCTGGTTGCGCTGTTCTGGCCTGAGATGGACAACGAGCACGCCCGGGCGGCGCTCCGCAACGCCATCTACCAGCTTCGCCAGGCGCTGGGGCCCGATTGCATCCAGACGCGGGGCGCGAACGAAGTGCGGTTCGCGGAGGTGGTTTGCTGGTGCGACGCCGTGGCGTTTGAACGGGCCGTCGCCGAGGACCGGCCGGACGAAGCGGTGGCGCTGTACCGTGGCGAGCTGCTGCCGGGGCTCTACGTGGAGGGCGCTCCGGACGTGGAGCACTGGCTGGACCGGCAGCGCAGCCGTCTGCGCGACGCGGCCTGCCGCGCCGGGTGGACTCTTTCCGAGCGCGCCCTGCAGGCCGGCGAGCCCGACTCAGCCGCGAGGCACGCACGGTGGGCGGCGGACCAGGAGCCGGGGAGCGAAGCGGGGCTGCGGCGCCTGCTTTCCGTGCTGGATCGGGCGGGGGATACGGCCGGCGCCCTGCGCGTCTTCGCGCAGTTCTCCGCCTGGCTGCAAGCCGACCACGGCGGCTCGCCCTCCCCGGAGACCCGCGCGCTCGTCGCGGAGATCCGCGGGCGGGGGGATTCAGCCGCGGCCGCAGCAGCCGCGGCGGCGCCGGCCGCGTCGGCCGCCCCCGCGCAGCTTCCCGTGCCGGTGCCGGGCCTGGATCCGCAGCCGTTGGTGGAACGCCGCGATCCGCCCGTCCGGGAGCGGAGACCGACGCGCCGCCGCGGCGTCGCGGTGATGGCGGGGCTCGCCTGCGCGGCGGGGCTGGCCCTCGGCATGGCCGAGCGCGAGCCGGGGGACGTCCGGCCTTCCGGAGCCGAGACACGGCCGGCCACCCGTTCCACCGCCGCCGCCGCCCTCTTTCGCGAGGGGTTGCGGGCGCATTACGCCGGGGATGAAAAGTCGGCCTCGCGCCTGTACCGGGCGGCCCTGCGCGAGGACAGCACGTTCGCGCTGGCCGCGCTGTACACCGCGTTCATGGGCGGCCCTGACTACCTGGGGATGTTCAACCACGCGGCCCGCCTGGCGGACCGCTGGTCCCCGGAGCGCGAGCGGCTGCTGGTGCGGGGTGCCTGGGCGGTGCAGATGGACCACCCCTCTGCCCTTGCCGTGGCGGAAACGCTCGCCGTCCGCTACCCCGGCGAGCCGGACGGGCACCTGCTGCTGGGCCGCGCGCTCATCCAGCGCGGCCACTTTTCGGCCGGGGCCGCACGGCTGCGGCGGGTGCTCGCGATGGACACGGCCGGCCTCCGTACGCCGGGCGCGCGCTGCCGGGCCTGCGAGGCACTGCCCACGCTGCTCTCCGCCTATCACCACATGGACTCCGTGTCCGCCGCCGAGCGGCTGGTGCAGGAGTGGCGGCGCATGCAGCCCCACTCCCCCCTGCCGCTCTACGGCCTGACCGACCTGCGCGAGGCGCAGGGCCGCTACCGCGAAGCGCTCGCCGCGCTTGGCCAGGCGGCGGCCCTGGAAGGCCCCGCGCCCTGGGCGCAGGTGCGGCGGGCCGAAGTCTACCTGCGGGCGGGCGACTACGGGGCGGCGGACGAGCTGCTGGGCACCTTCGTCCGCGAGGGTTCCCCGCAGCACCGGGAGAACGCGCTGTGGTTCCTGGTCATCAGCCTGCGCCACCAGGGCCGGCTCGGCGAGGCCCTGGCCGCCGCCGAGCGCTACCACCGGGAGTTCGACAACGAGCTCCCCGCGGCCATCGTCCTGTGGGAGATGGGCCGGCTGCGCGAGGCCGCCGCCGCGTTCGAGCGGATCAGCCGAACCGGCAATCCGGCGGCGCCCCCCAGCGGGCACGCGCGGTGGCGCTCCTGGAGCCTCACCCATCGCGCAGGGATCCTGACGGCGCTGGGAGACACGGCCGCGGTCCGCTCCCTGGCCGACACCATCCAGGCGGTGGGGGCGCGGAGCGCCTACGCCCGCGACCACAGGCTGCACCACCACGTGCGCGGCCTGCTGTGGTCCGCGCGGGGGCAGCACGACTCCGCGGCCGCCGCCTTCCGCCGGGCGCAGTACTCTCCCGTGTACGGATACAACCGGGTGAATCTCGAACTGGGCCGCGCGCTCGTCCGCGCCGGGCGCCCCGCCGAGGCCGTCCCGGTGCTGCGGCATGCGCTGCGGACCGGGATATCGGCGACCGGCCTGTACACCACCGCGCCCGAGCTGCGCCGCGCCCTGGGGGATGCCTGGCTGGCGGCCGGGCGCCCCGACAGCGCCGCCGCGCACTTCCGCTGGACGCTCACGGCCTGGCGCAACGCCGATCCCCGCTTCGCCGGGGACATCGCGGCCCTCCCGGCGCGGCTCGCCGCCCTGGAAGGTACGGCCCCGCGGGGCGCACGGGCGGAAGCCGCTCCGCCGCGGTAGCACCCCTCCGGCGCCGCGACCCGCGCGGCGCCATCCACTCCGTACAGATGCAGCCGTCCGCC